>DATAMX010000130.1:0-6060 GCA_036260475.1 Gaiellaceae bacterium
ACGCGCGAGGAAATGCTCGTTCCCCTCAGCGAGCAAGACCGCAGCCGGTGGGATCGCGCGCTCATTGTTGAAGGCCAGGCGCTTGTCCGAGCGTGTCTCATAAAGAACGAGCCAGGGCCATACCAGGTGCAAGCGGCGATCAACGCTGTCCATTCCGACGCGGTCACGGCCTCACAAACCGATTGGAGACAAATCCTCGCGCTCTACGACCAGCTTGTCGCGATGACGCCAACACCGATCGTCGCCTTGAACCGGGCCGTCGCCGTCGCCGAGATCCATGGGGCGGCCGTCGCGCTCGATCTCGTCGACAGGTTGCCGCTCGACCGCTACTACCTCTTCCACGCGATTCGCGCGCATCTGTTGCAACAGCTTCGGCGCGAAGACGAAGCCAGGGCCGCATACCTCGCCGCGATCGCGCGGACCGCCAACGCCGCCGAAATCGCGTTCATGCAAGAGCGGCTCGCCAGCATAGCCTGACCGTTGAACCTCAAACCGGTCGGAAAGACCGAACTAGCAGGCGAACAGCAGAGCCCTCTGACGGACTCGAACCGTCGACCCCCTCCTTACCATCCCGGGTCCCCGGCAAGCGGATGCAACTACAGACGGCTGGTTGCAAGGAATCGCGGGGCTTTCGATGCGGCGGTGTTTGCCGTCATTTGCGGAGGTTTGCGTCCGCTCTGCTCCACAAATGCTCCATACCGACCGGCGCGCGTCGTCGAGGTAGACCACTTTCCTCGTAGAGAAAGGGTCAACACCAAAGCTCAAGGCTGGCTCGCCTCAACGCGTGGGCAGCTTGCCTAATCCGTCCGCTGATGGGGTGCATCCGGAGACAAGACTGCGAGGCCGCACGAAGTCAGCGTCTGCTGCCAGGCGGCGACTTTCGGCTCGTCGCCTTCGTACGCGATCGCGAGCGTCCCGTCGACGAAGCGGCTCACATCGCGGATCTCGCGGTGGACGAACAGCTCCCAGCGGATCTGCTCGACGGACAAATCGTCGGTCGGCTCGACCCGAAGCGTGTAGACGTTCATTGCAACGAAGGACGCTTCGGACGGCGAATCCTTCCCCCGCGCTTACCGCGACCCGCTAAGTGGCCTGTTCGTGTTCAGCGCTGGCGCCACCACTATGAGACCGAGAGAGACGGCGAGGGCGCCGGTTGAGTCTTCGTCGCTCGGCCCACTCACCGCCTCGGGCGAGGCGGTCACCTGCACCCCGAGTCCCGGCGTCGCGATGACGCCGACCTAGCCATTACGGATCCCTTCTGACGGTTCCGGGATCGACACGAGAGCAAGTGGCCGCCGGCCCGCCGTTCAGCGCGATCGTCACGCGGCGGTCGCGGGCGGCGACGAGATGGAGGAGAGCGTCGACACGCGTCAGGCGCTCGAGCTCCTCAACCGGCAGATCGACGTCGATCACGCTGTCCAGTGGCTGCTCGTCGGCGCTGAATTCGTACATCCCAAACCCCCGATCTTGTGTCGTCGTCTGTGGGTTGAGACGCGGGGGGAGGGCGAGTCCTTCCCAAAGCTGCGGGATCGCCGGAGTGCGCGCCATTCGCATCTGCGGCGGGAAGGTTTGGGGTCCCTGGGCGTCCTCGAACATGAGAGTCACGATCGAGGAGGTCGAGCATGCAGGTTTCGAGCACGAACAGATCCTCTGGAACGGCGCGCCGGGCGACGAGCTCTGCGTCGGCTGAGGTGGCGCGGGCGGGTCGGTCCTGCGCGGGAGCGCAACGGTCGATGGGTTACTGGTCGTCGGCGGCGCTGGCGGCGAGGATCCTGGGCGCGCTCTCGCTCCTGGCGGTGGGTGGGGTGCATTTGCAGCAGTACGAGTACCTCTATTCGACAATCCCCACGATCGGGACGCTGTTCGTGCTCAACTTCGTCGGCGCGACTGCGATTGGGTTGGGGCTGCTCGCTCCGCTGCAGCGTCTGCTCGGCCGCCTCGGCGGCGCAGTAGTGAGTCTTCTCGCGCTCGGCGGGATCCTGCTGGCGGCGACCGCGTTCGTGTTCCTGCTCGTCGCCGAGCGCACGCCGCTGTTCGGGTTTCAGGAGCCGGGGTACGACCCGCCCGCGCTGATGGCGTCCCGCATCGCAGAGCTCGTCACGGTCGGGCTGTTGGGCACCTTCCTCGTTGCGCGGCTCGTGAGGGGGAGCTCGGCCGCGCGCTGGTAGCGCGGTCTGTGTGGTGTCATGTAGGCGGTGAGTGACGTGGTGGGACGGTTGAGCAGCGAGGAGATGGCGGAGCTGTGCGCGCTCGCCGACGGGACGCTGCCGGCTGAGCGCCGCGACGAGGTCGAGGCGCGCGTGGCCGCCTCGCCGGAGCGCCAAGACGTCGTCGAGCGGCAGCGACGGGCTGTGCTGGCGGTTCGGGCGCTGGCGGAGGAGGTGCCGGGCTCGTTGCAGGCAGCGGTGGGGGCCCGGGCGGGGCGGAGGCCTCGTCGGCTGGTGCCGAGGCTCGCGGTAGCCGGTGCTGCCGCAGTTGCCGCCGCGGTGGTAGCGGCCGTCGTCCTGACCGGCGGGCCGGGAGCGCCGACCGTTGCCGATGCTGCCCGTCTCGGGACACAACCGGCGACCGAGCCCGCCCCGTCTCCTGCAGGCGCGGCGGGAACGAAGCTCGCAGTCGCGGTCGACGGTGTCCCGTTCCCGAACCTGACGCGATTCGCCGGCTGGCGGGCCGTCGGTGTCCGGCATGGGCGCATCGGCGACCGCGACGCGACCGTGGTCGTCTACCGCAAGGACGGCAGGCGTCTCGGCTACGTGATCGTTGCCGGCGCCGGCCTCGTCCGTCCCTCGGCGGCGCAGGCGACGGTGATCCGCCGGGTCGAGTATCAGACGCTGCGGGTGAGCGGTCGGCTCGCGGTGACCTGGCGGCGGGGCGGGCGTACCTGCGTTCTGCTCGGGCAGGCGACGCCGCGTGAGCTGCTCAGGCTGGCGAGCTGGCCGCTCACGCCTCCTCGCCGCTGAGCCGGCGTGCGACGCGGTCGCGGGCGCGGAAGAGCCGACTGGTGAGCGTGCCTTCGGGGACGCCGAGGGCACGCGCGGCTTCGGGATAGGAGAGGCCGGTGACGTCGACCGCGACGAGCGCGTCGCGGAACTCCTGCGGTAGCGCGGCGATCGCCGCGTAGACCTGGCGTGTCTCGATCTCCTCGGCGGGGTCGTCGCTTGCCCGCGCCCCCAATGGGCTTTCGTCGCTGAGCTCGGTCGTCATGGGCCGACGCCGCTCCGTTCGGCGCCGGCTGATCAGGGTGTTCCGCAGCGCGCGGAAGAGGTAGCCGACCTCGTCCTCGCCGCGGATCAGCCGCGGCCGCGCGAGCACGCGCGCGTATGTCTCTTGAACGAGGTCCTCGGCTTCCTCGCGGGAACGCGTCCAGGCGCGGGCGGCGCGGTAGAGGCGTGGCAGGTGCTCCGCCGCGCGATCGGGATCGAGCCTGCGCGGGGCGCGCATCAGCGTCCGACCAGAGGGTGGCCTATCGGCATTGGGAAGGAATCGACGTCGGCGGGCGCCGGTCGCAGGTTGGTGGCAATGCCATCCGAAGAAGGAGGTTCATGTGCGGAAACCATCGCTCATCTTGCGTCTGCTCCGCGTCGCGTGGCCGGCGGCTGCATTTGCGACAGCGCTCGCGGTGGCCGTTGCCGCCCAGGCCGGCGCGGGCATCGAATTCGGGTTACGCGAGCCGCAATCTCGTGTCGGATCAGGCGGGCATGGCCGACCGTGTCGATCCCGATCTGGTCAACGCGTGGGGACTGGCCTCGCGCGTCGACTCGCCTTGGTGGGTGGCGAACAACGCAACCGGCCAGGCGGCCGTCTACACCGCCGACGGCAACGCGTTCGTGCCTTCCGGCTCGCCGCTGGTCATCGGAGTCCCGGAGTCCCCGACGGGTGTGGTGGCGAACAGCGGCGCGAGCTTCGCGATCAGCGCTGGGGCATCGCTGATGCACCGCGCACCTTCGGTCGCTTCGGCGGCGACCTGCTGATCGGCAACTTCGGCGACGGCAGGATCAACGCTTTCCGGCAGCGGCCCGGTGGCGCGTTCACACCGGCCGGGGAGCTACGCACCGCCGCCGGCAGGCGACTCGTGATCGACGGACTGTGGGCGCTGGAGTTCGGCAACGGAGCCGCGAACAACGGGCCGGCGAACACGCTCTTCTTCACCGCCGGCCCCGGCGACGAGGCCCACGGCCTCCTCGGGACGATCACGGCGGGCTGATCTCGCCGAAAGGGCCGGGCCGGGGCGGGCCGTGCTCGTTCCGGCCCAGGCCAAAAGCTTCTGCCGGCCGGGAAGGAATCGACCCGGGTCGGCGTCGGTCAACGGGTGAAAGGCAATGCGATCCAGATGAGGAGGTTCACGCAGTGAGACGATTGCTCGTCATTGGCGTCATCGTCGCCGTCGCTGCCGTGGTCGGCGTCGCGATCGCGATCGCGGCCACAGGCAGCGGCGGGAGTGGTTCGACGGCGAGCGGCGCGACAGTGTCGGTCAAGAAGATCGCCGGCACAGGCAGCGTGCTGGTCGACTCCAAGGGCCGGCCGCTCTACCGCAGCGAGCAAGAGCGAAGCGGCATGGTGCTCTGCACCGGCGCCTGCCTCTCCTTCTGGCAGCCCCTGACCGTCAAGGGCACGCCGACGGGGCGCTCACTGTCGGGCAAGCTGGCCACGGTGAAGCGGGCCGACGGCGGCCGGCAGGTGACCTACAACGGCAAGCTGCTCTACAGCTTCAAGCTGGACAAGCCGGGCAAGGTCTCCGGCGACGGCTTCAAGGACGCTTTCGGCGGCCAGACGTTCCGCTGGCACGTCGTCCGCCCCGTCGGCGCGAGCTCGTCGGGCTCGACGAATCCCACGCCCTCGCCGACGCCCACCTACCCGGGCTACTAAATGACGCGCCCTCCCGGCACGGGACACAGACGGTGGCCCGTGCCGGGACGTCCGCTCCTGCTCGCCGCGGCCGGCGTGGCTGCGGTTGTGGTGACGGTCGCGCTTTCGCTGCTCCGGAACGGGAGCCCGACACGCACGCTTCCGCTTGCGCCTCTGAGCGTCCTCGGCCGGCTGCGTGACGCTCCGCCGCCGGGTATGCGCGGGCCAGAGGAGGTTCCGGTCACTGCGGCGACTCCTCTGGCAGCACCGCGTCCGCTCCACGTCGGCCAACGGATCGATGGGATCGCGTGCGAGAGCGGCGAGCAGGTCGCCTTTCACATTCACGCGCATCTGCGAATCGTCGTCGCCGGTCGATCACGGCGGGTACCCGCCGGAATCGGCATCGCTTCGCCATACCAGGTTGCGGCAACGCCGTCAGGCCCGTTCGTGGCGGGAGGCTCGTGCTTCACGTGGCTGCACACGCATGCGGCCGACGGGATCGTGCACATCGAGTCGCCGGTGGACCGCACGTACACGCTGGGCAACTTCTTCGACGTCTGGGGCCAACCGCTCACCCGACGCCGCGTCGGCCCCGCAGGCGGACGCGTGACCGCGCTCTTCGACGGACGCGTCTTCACCGGCAACCCACGGACGATCCCACTACTCGCCCACAGCGAGATCGAGCTCGAGGTCGGGCGCCCGCTCGTCACCCCCGAGCACATCGCGTTCCCCGCCGGCCTGTAACGGCTAGGTGTAGCTCCTAAGCAGGTGGTTCCATCCGGGCCTCCTTGGAGGCTGAGCGCTGACGAAGGCAGCTCAGGCCCAAGGAGGTCACCGGATGATGCTTCACGCTAACGCGGCTCTCAGCTGGAGCGGTCGGCGGGTGCTGGCCGAGCGGGTGGTGATTGGTGGTTGGACGCCGTCGACGCGAAAGCTCCATAAACGGCTCCATACCCTCCGCACGCTGGGTCAAGAGCAAGTCGACCTGAACGAGAAAGCGCCGACGTGCGGCGCTTTTGCAGAGCCCTCTGACGGACTCGAACCGTCGACCCCCTCCTTGCGGAGGGTTGCGAACGCCCGCTTGGCTCCATAAACGCTCCATGTCTCATTAGGCGATTGAAGCGACCGGGATCAGGGCTCGGCTGCGGGGACCCTCGCGCAGGCCAGATCTACGGACTGCTCGCGCCGTCAGGCACGCTTGATGCATGCTGGATC
>DATAMX010000135.1:0-59992 GCA_036260475.1 Gaiellaceae bacterium
TGTGGCGCCGGCTCATCGACCATGGCCTGGCGCGAGCGCCCAGGCGAGTCCGCGCGCGAGCTGGGCTCGCCACTCGCCCTTCACGTCGGGATACGTGAACCCAGCGGTTTCGAGCCCGAGATGCTCGAGCTCGTGCCGGAACCTGGCCGTCTGCGAGCTCTTGAACCAGCGGCTGTGGCTAGGCCCGGTCGAGAGGAAGAATCTCATTCGGTCGCGGCGAAGCGTGCCGACCTCAGCGCGCGCGAGGAGCGTGGGATCGTTGGCGCGCAGTATCCCTTCCGACGCATGCTTGAAGGGGCCGTCATGCAGCGGATGGAAATAGCCGCTCCACGACTCGATCGTTCCGAACAGGGCGGGGTGGCGAAGGCCGATGTCGGCGGCGCCGTACCCTCCGGCGGATAGCCCGCCGATGATCCTGGCTGTGCGAGTGTCGATCGCGGGCAAGTGCGCATCGACCCAGGGCAGGACGTCGTCGAGGAGGTACCGCGCCCATCGTCCCGCCCACTCGCCGTTGTAAGCCGCCGTCGGACCGGCCGCCGGCATTACGGCAATGAACGGCCGCAGCGACCCGGAGCTGATCCCCGTGTCCGCGACGTCTAGCAGACCGGTTCCGTACAAGTACTCGGATGGTGATCCGCGCATGCCGTGGAGCAGATAGACGACCGGGTAGCGCCGGCTCGTCGTGAACTCAGGCGGCAGGTAGACGAAGCCCGGACGCTGGCCGCCGGGAAACGTTCCGGTCAGAACCGTGCCTCCGTCGGGACCGACGGCGGCGGGAGCGAATCCGTGCAGGAGCGCGATCGCTGCGACCGACAGCGTGGAGAGCATGCTCATCGCCGGGAAATGGGCCGGGGAGGTTTCGATCCCCATCTTCCCGCGTAAGCGGCGGGTGCTCTACCGCTTGAGCTACCGGCCCGAGCCGTTGGGAGGACGAAGCTGTCCAGGACGGCATGGTTGTAGCGTGAGGACGTTAAGCATCCGTTGCTTTCGCATTGCGGTACACGACACGAGCCTTATGGGCATGCGCTGGAGGCAGCTTTAGTCGCTGCGCTGCATCCCGGCCGGCTCGATGGAGAGCAACAGACAGTCGACGGGCACGGATGCGCGATGACGCTCCCCGGCGCCGATGAGGATCGCCTCGCCCGCGCAAGCGCGTAGCGGCCCCTCGTCGAGCTCGACGACGAGCTCGCCCGCCAGGACGACGAGGCACTCGTCTCCGTCCTGACGATGCCAGCTTCCGTCGAGCCGGCCGCCACCGGCGTGGAGCACGACGTCTCCGTGCATGCGGGCGAGCTCGCCGTTCACCCACGCCGGCGGCGCGGTCAGCGGATTCGGATCCTCCACGAGCGCCGCGCGCAAGTCGAGCTTGCGCCCCATCTCAGCCGCCGGCCACGACCGCAGCATCGCCGCGAGAGACGACCGCAACGATCTCGACCCGGTCGTCGAGAACGACGACGTCGGCGGGCGCGCCCGGTGCGAGGACGCCGACATCGGTGCGCCCGAGCAGGCGGGCGGGCACCGACGAGGCGGCGCGCACCGCCTGATCGAGCGGCACGCCGAGCAGGTGCAGGTTGCGGACGGCATCGATCATCGTCAGCACCGTGCCCGCCAGTGTCCCGTCTTCTCGCATGGGCGGGGCGCCGCCGACGACCGACACCTGCGTGTCGCCGAGCATGAACTCACCCTCGCCGGCGCCCGCGGCAGCGATGGCGTCGGTGATCAACGCAACCCGGCCGCGCGCCGAGGACCACACGAGCCGCACCGTCTCGTCGGCGAGGTGCTGGCCGTCGACGATCATCGTGAGGATGACGTCGGCGCGTGTCAGCGCCGCGCCGATGATGCCTGGCTCGCGCGATTGCAACGGCCGCATCGCATTGAAGACATGGGTCACACCGGTGGCGCCGAGATCGAACGCCCGCCGCGCCTCATCCGCCGTCGCTTCGGTGTGACCGAGTGAGACGACGATGCCGCGCTCGCGCAGGCGCGCCATCATCTCCACCGCCCCAGGCAGCTCGGGGGCGACAGTCATCTCCGTCACGGGGCCGGCGTCGAGCAAACGGTCGAGGAGCGCCGGGTCGGGATCGCGGCGATACGCGGCAGGATGGGCGCCGAGGCGCTTCGCCGAGATGAACGGCCCCTCGAGATGCACGCCGAGCACGCGCGGGCTCTGGGCGTCGACCGGCACCTCACGCAGGGCCTCCACCGTCGCCACCTCGTCTGCGGTGATGAACGTCGGCTGATAGGCGGTCACGCCGGTGGCGAGCAGCGCCTCGCCGGCGCGCGCGTAGTCCTCCCGCCCCGCCGTGAGGAAGTCGACACCGCCGAATCCGTTCACCTGCAGGTCGACGAAGCCGGGAACGGCGATCCGCCCGTTCGCGACCGGAGCGAGGCCGACCGCGGCGATATGGCCGTCGTCGATCTCGACGTCTCCGCGGACGAGCTCGCCGCGAACGAGTGCCGCTTGCACACCGAGCCTCATGCGGCGGTCGCAGCCGCCCTCCGCGCGGCGACGTGGCATGCGGCCAGATGTCCGTCGTGCAACTCGAGCAGGTGCGGGCGCTGCTCGCGACACACGGACTCGGCGAGTGGGCAGCGCGGATGGAAAGGGCACCCACCGGGCGGCGCCGCCGGGTTCGGCACCTCGCCCTGGATCGGGACGTCGATCTGCCGAGACGCGAGCTCCGGATCCGGCACGGGCATCGTCAACCGCAGCGCATCGGTGTACGGATGAAGCGGATCGCCGAGGACGCTGTCCCAAGGCCCGAGCTCGACGACGCGGCCGAGATACATGACCGCGATCCGCGTGCTGATGTGGCGGACCATGGACAGGTCGTGGCTGATGAACACGTAGCCGAGGCCGAGCTCGTCTCGGAGCCGCACGAGCAGGTTCATCACCTCGGCGCGGACGGACACGTCGAGCGCCGAGACCGCCTCGTCGAGGATGAGCACCGCCGGCTCCGCGGCGAGAGCGCGCGCGATGCTCACACGTTGCCGCTGCCCGCCGGATAGCTCGTGCGGGTAGCGCGCGGCGTACGCCGGCGCGAGGCCGACCATGGCGAGCAGCTCGTCGACGCGACCGTTGAGCCGGTGCACGCGCAGCACCTCCGCGATCGCGGCGCCGACGCGCTGGCGTGGATCCAGCGACGCGTAGGGATCCTGGAACACCATCTGGATCCGCCGCCGGTGCGCGCGCAATCGTGCACCCGACAGTCTCGAGAGGTCGGCGCCGTCGAACTCGACGGTGCCCGTCGTCGGTCGCTCGAGCCCGACGAGCACACGCGCGAGCGTCGACTTGCCGCAGCCGCTCTCGCCGACGATCCCGAGAGTCTCGCCACGGTCGAGCTCGAGCGAGACGCCGGCGAGCGCGCGCAGCGGCCGACGACTCCCGCGGATCGGATAGTCCTTCCCGAGATCGGTCGCGCGGAGGATCATCGCCACTCCCCGGGCGGCACCCAGCATGCGGCCGCGGATCCTCCCGCCCGCGCCGTCAGCGGCGGCCGCTCCGAGACGCAGCGCTCGATCGCCTGCGGGCAGCGATCGTGGAACGGGCACCCGGCCGGAGCCTGTGTCGCGTCGGGCGGAGTTCCCGCGATCTGCGCAAGCGGCGGCCTCGACGGATCCAGCGGATTGGGCAGCGATGCGAGCAGTCCCGCCGTGTAGGGGTGCTGCGGCCGACGGAAGAGCTCGCGCGTCGGCGCCTGCTCGACGACGTGCCCCGCGTACATGACGACAACCCGGTCGACGAGCCGGGCGACGACTCCGAGGTCGTGCGTGATCCAGACGATCGCCATGCCGGTCTCGTCCTGCAGGCGGCGCACGAGCGCAAGGATCTGCTGCTGAATCGTGACGTCGAGCGCCGTCGTCGGCTCGTCTGCGATCAACAGCTTCGGAGAGAGCACGAGCGCCGTCGCGATCATCGCGCGCTGGCGCATGCCGCCCGAGAACTGATGCGGGTATGCGCGCGCCGTGCGCTCCGGGTCCGGGATGCCCACCTGTGCCAGCGCCTCGTGCACGCGCGGGCGCGCCTGCGCACGCCGGACGCCGTGCGCGCTCAACGCCTCCTCGATCTGGTCGCCGATCGTCATCAACGGGTTGAGCGATGTGGCCGGATCCTGGTACACCATCGCGAGCTCGCGGCCGCGCAGTCGCCGGAGCTCGCGCGGGCGGAGCGCGCCGAGGTCCAGCCCCTCGAAGCGGATCTGCCCGCCGGTCCGCCGGACCGTCGGCGGGAGCAGACCCATGACGGCGAGCATCGACAGCGTCTTGCCCGACCCGGTCTCGCCGACGATGCCGACCGCCTCGCCCGGCGCGACATCGAACGACACCTGCCGGACGATCGGCACGCCGCGGCGGCGGTCGAGACCGACCTCGAGGTCGCGCACCTCGAGGAGCGCTTCGCTCACGCCGGAGCCTCCGCATGGAGAACGAGCCGCCGCGGCGCGACGGTGACCGGCTTCGGCAGGACGAGCGGCGCGGCGCCCGGCGTGATCGTGCCGAGGACGACCGCGCGGGCGGCGCCGGTGCAGCTCGGGATCGCTCCGGAGAGCCCGTGTGCGGTCAGAAAGCCGATGAGCGCGAAGACGACCGCCTCCTTCGACTCCGCCGGCACGCCGAGCTCGTCGAAGATGGAGAAGGCAACGCCCGGGAGGCGCATACGCAGCCCCTCCATGATCGCCGGGTTGCGCGCGCCGCCGCCCGACGCAACGACGCGCTCCACACCCCACCGCTCCAGCTCGCGCGCGAGCGTCTCGACCGTGAGCGCGACGAGCGTCGCGAGCAGGTCGTCGAGCGGCAGTCGAACGTCCGCCAGGTACTCGGCGTGGAACAGCTCCTTGCCCGTCGTCTTCGGCGGCTCGAGCCGGTAATAGGGCTCCGAGAGCAGGCGCTCGAGCAGCGCCGCGTCGACGCGCCCGCGCCGCGCCCGCGCTCCGTCCCGGTCGAACGTCTCGCCGGCGCCGTCGCGCGCCATCGCGAGATCGAGGAGCGCGTTCGCGGGCCCGGTGTCGTATGCGAATGGCTCTTCCCCGGGCCGGATGACGGTGACGTTGGCGATGCCGCCGAGATTGAGCGCTGCGCATGGGCGGTCGGAGTCCCCTAGCAGGAGCACGTCGAGCACGCTTGCGAGCGGCGCGCCCTGGCCGCCCACGGCGATGTCGCCGATGCGGACGTCGGACACGACCGGGACGCCGAGCCGCTCGGCGATCCACGCCGGCTGGCCAAGCTGGAGAGTCCCGAGCGCGCGTGTGCCTTTCACCCAGTGGAAGACGGTCTGACCGTGCGAGCACACGAGCTCGGCAGGCGAATCGAGCTCGAGCGTCGCGGCGGCCTCGGCGAACGCCTGCCCGATGAGGGTGTCGAGCTCGCACACCTCCGCGAGCGTCGTCCGGGCCGGGGGCAAGGCGGCAGCGATGCGGCTGCGGAGCTGCGATTCGTACGGCCTCGACGAGGTCGCGACGAGGCGGGCCTCGAGCACCTCGCCGGCGAGCTCGAAGTCGACCGCCGCCGCCTCGATCGCGTCGAAGGACGTGCCGGAGATGAGCCCGATGACCCTCACGGCTGCGCTCCCAGCGCACGACGGAGATCGCCGCCGTTCGCGTCGAGGTGGCGGCGGGCCTCGGCGCTGTCGACACCGCGTCCGAGCGCGACGATCGCTATCCGCGTGTCGCCTTTGGCTGCAGCCAGCGCAGCGGCAGCCGCCGCCTCGTCCACGCCCGACGCCTGCGCGATGATCCGGATCGCACGGGCGCGCAGCTTCTCGTTCGTCGCTTGGACGTCGACCATGAGGTTGCCGAGCGTCTTGCCGAGCCGCACCATCGTGATCGTCGAGATCATGTTGAGCACGAGCTTCTGCGCCGTTCCGGCCTTGAGCCGCGTCGAGCCGGCAATGAACTCCGGTCCGACCACCACCTCGATCGGATGATCGACGACGTCGCTCAGCTGCGAGTGCGGATTGCACGATACGCCGACCGTGAGCGCGCCGATGCTCCGTGCGTATGCCATTCCCGCGAGGACGTACGGCGTGCGTCCGCTCGCGGCGATCCCGACCACGGAGTCGTCGGGGCCGATTCCGAGTGCGGCGAGCTGTGCCGGCGCGGTCTCGACATTGTCCTCCGCGCGCTCGGCCGCACCGAGGAAGGCGCTGTCGCCGCCGGCGAGCAGCGCAACGACCTGACCCGGGGCCGAGTTGAACGTCGGCGGGCACTCGACCGCGTCGAGCATCCCCACGCGCCCGGCCGTCCCGGCGCCGACGTAGACGAGGCGGCCGCCGCGCGCCATCCGGTCGGCGATGGCGTCGATCGCCGCCGCGATCGCGGGCGCGGCGGCCGCTACGGCCTGCGGCACCGTCGCATCCTCCGCGTTCATGAGCGCGACGAGCTCGGCCGTCGACGCGAGGTCGATGCTCATCAGGTCGGGCCGGGTCGCCTCCGTGAGGAGCGCCCGCAGCGCGTCGGTGTCGTCGATCTCAGTCACGGGCGCGGGTCGGGTCGAGTGCGTCGCGCAATCCGTCGCCGAGGAGGTTCAGTCCGACGACTGCGAGGGTGATGGCGACCGCGGGCGCTGCAAGCGTCCACCAGTAGTCGGCGGCGAGCGCGCGCGCGTCGCTGACCATGAGGCCGAGCGACGCCTCGGGCGGCTGCGTGCCGAGACCGAGGAAGCTCAGGCTCGACTCCGTGAGGATCGCCCACGAGAGCGAGAGGGTCACCTGCACGATCACGGGCGCAGCGACATTCGGGAGGATGTGACGGAAGAGCAGCCGCGGCGACGAGAAGCCGAGCACCCGACCTGCGCGAATGAAGTCGGCGTCGCGGAGCGCGAGAACCGGCCCGCGGGCGACGCGCGCGAAGATGGGCACGTAGACGATGGCGATCGCGATGGCGGTGTTGAACCAGCCGCTTCCGAGCGCGCTCACGATCGCAAGCGCGAGCAGGATGGCGGGGAACGCGAACAGGACGTCAGCGATGCGCATCACGATCCCGTCGAGCACGCCGCCGAAGAATCCCGCCGCGATGCCTGCAACAGTTCCGACCGCGCCCGCGAGGCCGACGGCGACGAGCGCGACCTGGAGCGACGACTTCGCCCCCTCGATACATCGGGAGAAGATGTCGCGGCCGAACTGGTCGGTCCCCAGCCAGTAGCGCGACGACGGTCCGAGCAGCCGGTCGAGCGGATGCTGTTCCACCGGGTCGTGCGGCAGCAGGTGGGCGACGGCGGCGAGCGCAGCGAGCGCAACCAACGCCGTGAGGACGAGGCCGATGCGTCCGCTCGGGCTCTGCAGGAGCCGGCCGAACCAGCCTCGCCGTCGCGGAGCGGCCGCGACCGTCGCAGGAGTGGCGATCGCGCTCACTGCTCCCTCACCCGCGGATCGATCCACCGGTAGGTGAGGTCGGTGAGGAAGTTGACGAGCACGAACGCCGCCGCGATCACGAGCACCGTGCTCTGGACGACCGCGTACTCGCGATCCTCGATCGCCTGCAGGACCTGACGGCCGATCCCCGGCAGCGCGAAGATCTGCTCGACGATGACGGCGCCGCCGAGGAGGTAGCCGAACTGGATGCCGACCATCGTCACGATCGGGATCGCGGCGTTGCCGAGCACGTGACGGAAGAGCACGCGCGCGGCCGACAGCCCCTTGCCGCGGGCCGTGCGGACGAAGTCGCGGCTTCCCACCTCGATCATCGCGGACCGCGTCGTCCGCATCACGGGCGCGGCGACAGCGATCCCGAGCACGAGCGCGGGGAAGACCATCTGTTGGACGTTCTCGGACAGGCTCTGCCACGGGGCGCGGTACTCGCCGCCGTTCGGGAAGTAGTTGAACTTCGCGGCGACGATGGTGACGATCGCGGTTCCGAGGACGAAGCTCGGTACCGAGAGGGCGAGCAGGCCGATCGACTGCCCGACCGTGTCTCGCACGCCGTTCGGCCGCGAGGCGGAGAGGAGGCCGAGGGCGACGCCGGCGAGCGTGCCGAGGATGGTTGCGAGCAGCGCGAGCTCAATCGTGACGGGGAGCGCGGAGCGCGTCATCGACGCGACCGAGAGATGCGTGTTGAGTGCGATGCCGAGGTTGCCCGTGAGCACCGAGCCGATCCACGAGAAGTACTGCGACCAGAGGGAACGGTCGATTCCGTAGTAGTGCGCGAGCGCCGCATGCTGTGCAGGCGTCAACGTCCCGGCCTCCGTCCCGAAGGCCGCGTCGATCTGGTTCCCGGGGACGACGCGGAGGATGACGAAGACGAGGATCGAGACGCCGACGAGCGTCGCGATCGACCAGATGAATCGCGCGACGAGCCAGTGCCGGAGGAACGCCGGCAGCCGTCCGGTCGGAGCGACGGCGTCGACGTCGACAAGCTGCTGCGCGGAGGCCTCGATGAGCGGCTCGGTCATGAGGAGGGCGCCCCGGAGGCGCCGGGGCGCCTCCGGGGCAATGCTTCGACTAGCCCAGTGTCGTCTGGCGGAGATACAGGAGCGACTCGTTCGCCATCGGCACGAAGTTCTTCACCTTCGAGCTGATCGCGTAGTAATCGTACGAGGTGAACATCCAGAGCCAGACTCCCTGACCTTCGAGGGTCTTCGAGATCTGGGTGTAGATGGCCTGCCGCTTCGCCGGATCGCTCGTGGCGCGGCCCTGGGCGAAGAGCGTGTCGAGCTTCGGGGACGCGTATCCCGCCACCTTGTTCAAGTTGCCGGTCGAGGTGAAGTAGCGGGTGTACATCGTGTCCGGGTCGACACGGCCGCCGTTCAGGGCGATGGCCGCGTCGAAGTCCGCGCCGAGCCACCGCTGCACGTACGTGCCCGAGTCGAGCGTCTGCAGATTGAGCGTGATGCCGATCTTCGCCAACTGTGCCTGGACGCTCTGCGCCTCGGCGACGGCGGTCGCGTACTCACCCGTCTCGACGATCGTGTTGAGCGTGATGCCACCGTTCGGATAGCCGGCCGCGGCGAGGAACTTCTTCGCCTTCGTGAGGTTCGGCTTCGGGCAGGGACGCTGGCTCGGATTGGAACGATATGCCGGGCTCGTGATCGGGCCGGTGACCTGTCCCTCGCCGAGCGCCGCAGAGTCGAGGACCTGCTTACGGTCGACCGCGCACTGAATGGCGAGCCGCACGTATTGCTTGTCGAGCGGTGCGTGCCGGTCGTTGAGCTGGAGCACGTGGTAGCTGAGCGAGGATTGCCGGAGCACCTTCAGCCCGCCGCCGCTCACCTGGCGGGCGACGAGCGGGTCGCTGATCAGCCCCATCTGGATCTGGTTCGCCTTCAGCGCAGACACGACCGAGGTCTCATCCGGGATGACGCGGAACTGGACGCCTGCGAGCGGCACCTTGCCGCCCCAGTACGTCGCGTTGCGTACGAGCTTCAGCGACTGGTTCGGAGTCCAGCTCGAGAACGCGAACGGGCCCGTGCCGTTGGGGCGCGTCGTGAAGGAGCCGGACTGGATGTCGGCCGCCGAGAGAATCGACGTGTTCACGTCGGCGAGCGCAGCAAGGATCGGCACGTCGGGATCGGCGAGATGGAGCACCACCGTCAGCGGCCCCGGCGTCGAGATCGTCTGGATGTCGGCGATGTTCGAGCGCGCGACTGCAGCGGTGGCCGGGTTGAGGATCCGGTTCAGCGACGCGGCCACATCGGCCGACGTGAAGGGCGCACCGTTCTGGAACTTCACCTTCGGGCGCAGGTTGAACGTCAGCGTCTGTGAGTTGTCGGTGAACTTCCACGACGTCGCGAGGCCCGGGACGATGCTCAGCTTCGAGTCGAGCTGGACGAGCGTCCCGTAGATCAGGCCGAGCGTCTGCACCGCCTGGAAGGCGGTCGCCTTCTGCGGGTCGAGCGTGTTGACGTCCGCCGTGCGGCCGATGACGAGCGTGCCGCCGGCGGTGCTGCGAGCCGCGGAGCTGCCGGCGAACGCGGACGAGGCGATCAACGCCAAGCCGAGCACGACCATCGCGAGCCGCCGGGTGCGTGTGCGTCCCATCTCCACTTCCTTTCTGTGCCGGAAGGCCGGACGCGCCGGCGGCACTGAAGCATTGAAATTCGGCCGGATCCTGTCACGATGAATTGGTCATGTCAAGATAACGACATGACAAGTACCCTCCCAGCCTGACTCCGTGAGAGGATCGCCCCGCCGATGACGCCGACCGACGCGCAGCCCGAGTCGCCGTTCCACCTCGTCGAGGCGCACGGGCTCGCGCCCAAGTACTCGCGGCTGAAGGAGGACCTGCTCGCCCTCATCCGCGGCGTCTCCCCCGGCTCGGCGATCCAGACCGAGCGGGAGCTGTGCGCTCTCTACGGCGTCTCGCGGACAACGGTCCGCCAGGCCCTCCAGGAGCTCGTGCACGAGGGCCATCTCTACCGGCGGCAGGGACGAGGCACCTTCGTCGCTCCGCCGAAGCTCGTGCAGACGATTCAGTTGCACGGCCACTCCGAGGAGATGGAGGCCGCCGGGCTCACGCCGGGCTCGCGACTCCTGTCCGCGGACAACGTGCCGGCGCCGCCCGAGGTGGCTGCCTTCTTCGGCCTCGCCGCCGGCGGCGTCGTCCACCGGATCGAGCGCGTGCGGCTCGTCGACGACCAGCCGATCGCGCTGCAGACGGTCTATCTCGACCACGAGCGATTCGGGGAGGTTGGCAGGCTGCTGGCCGAGTCGGTGTCGCTCTACCGGCTGCTGCGCGAGCGCTACGGCGCCGAGATCGCGGGAGGCGAGGAGGCGGTCGAGGCATCGAGTGCCGACGAGGGCACGGCGCAACTGCTCGGGGTCGAGCCGGGCTCGGCGCTGCTGGCATTGCACCGGCGGTCGTGGCAGGCGGACGGCCGCCCGGTCGAATGGTCTGCATCGCTCTACCGCGGCGACCGCTATCGCATCACCGTGCGCCTCGCTCCCGGCTGAATGCCCGCAATCGAATCGGCGGGGCAGCAGGACGTTCCCGCGCTCGCGCGCGTGTTCGTTCGTTGCTGGCGCGATGCATACCGCGGCGTCGTGGCGGACGAGATCCTCGACGCGCTCGACGCGGCCGAGGAGGAACGACGCTGGAGCGGCCTCGTCGACGAGCACCGCGTCCTGGTCGCGCGCGAGGAGGGCGTCGCCGTCGGCATGGTGCGCTTCGGCGCCGATGAGGACGAGCCGCTCCGCGGCCACGTGTTCAGCCTGTACGTCGACCCGCGCGCGTCCGGCGCAGGTGTCGGTCGCGCGCTCCTCGCGCGCGCCGTGGAGGAGCTTGCCGCCGAGGGATTCGCGAGCGCGACACTGTGGGTCTTCGCGGCGAACGAGCGCGCGTTGCGCTTCTACCGCGCCGCCGGGTGGAGAGAGACCGGGCACACCCGTGTCGAAGCGGAGTGGCAGGCGCTCGAGCTAGAGCTCCGAACCGAGTTGAGCTAAGCGCCGGAACAGCTCTCGCGCCGACGCCTCGCCGAGCTCGACGAGCTCGAGCGAGATGCGTTCGTTCGGCGCGTGCGCGTTCCCTTCGGGCAGGTCGAAGCCGGTGAGAAGCGTCGGGATCCCGTTCGCGACGAGCGCCGGCACGATCGGGAGCGTGCCTCCGCCGCGCACGAGCAGCGGCCGTACACCGAGCACGTGCTCGAACGCATCGAGGCCGAGGCGGACGACACGGGAGCCCGGATCGACCAGTCCCGGCGGGCTGCTTGCCGTCAGCGTCAGCTCGACCGCCGCCCCGGGCGGAACGGCCTCGAGAAGGAGCCGCTCGAACGCCGCGGCGATCGTCCGCACATCCTGTCCGGGTGCGAGGCGAATGGAGACGTTCGCCTCGGCGACGCAGGGCACGATCGTCTTCTGCATGTACGGAGATCCACCCGCGAGACCGTGCACGTCGACGGCCGGCTCGGCCCATGTCCGGCGATAGAACGCATCGGCAGCGGCGGGGTCGGCCGCGATCGCGTCCTGTCCGGCCAGGACGTCGGCGCCGGGCTGCAGCCGGCGCCAGTCCTCGAGCTCGGCCTCGCTCGGCGCGGCCGCGCCCTCCCGCAGCTCGTCGGGAAGGACGCCGGCGCGGGGCACCACGGTCGCGAGCATGGCGAGCAGCGCATGCGTCGCATTCAGAGCGGCGCCGCCGAACACCCCGGAATGGAGATCGCGCGCCGCGGTCTCGACGCGCACGTGGTAGTGGCACAGGCCGCGAGTCGCAATGTTGAAGACCGGCACGCCGCGCCGGTGGAAACCGCTGTCGAACACGACGGCCGCGTCCGCACCGCGATCGTCGGTCGCGAGGTACTCGACGGCCGACGTGCCGATCACCTCCTCCTCGCCGTCGCAGAGGAAGCGCACGTTGACGGGCAGCTCGCCTGCGCGAGCGAGCTCCGTCGCCGCCTTCAGGAGCAGGAACAGCTGACCCTTGTCGTCGGCCGCCCCTCGGGCGTACAGCCATCCGTCGCGCACGGTGGCCTCGAACGGCGGGCTGTGCCACAGGTCGATGGGGTCGACCGGCTGGACGTCGAAGTGGCCGTAGCAGAGGACGGTCGGCGAATCGCCGGGGCGCGCCGAGGCGCGCAGCTCTCCGAGCACGAGCGGCTGCCCGCGCCAGTCGACCACGTCCGCCTCGCCACCCGACGAGCGGAGGAAGTCGCGCACCCATTCGCCCGCGCGACGGACGTCGGCCCGGTGAGCGGGATCGGCGCTCACGCTCGGAATGGCGAGCCACGCCGCCAGCTCCGCCAGCCACCGGTCGTCAACCACGGACGCGAGCGTACGCGACTCGCACCGCGCCGGCCCGCGTCACGTCAGCGTGTCGATCCAACGCTCGAGGTGGCGTCCCTGGCGAGTGAGGATCGTCGGATCGCGAAAGGTGTTGGCGAGGAGCGCCGCGCCCTGCACACCGGCGAACAACGACAGGGCGAGGTCGCGGGCGTCTCGTCTCCCGAGCTGACGGAACTGCCCTTCCGCCCAGTCGATGATCGTCTCCAACACAGCCGCGGCCTCCCGGTCGAGACCGCCGTCGAGCTTGTCGAGCTCGGAGCAGAGGCTGCCCATCGGGCACCCGTGCTCCGCGACCGCGTCGCGCATGTCGTCCCAGTTGCGGATCAGCGCCTTCAGCCGCGTCTGGGGGGTGCGGCCCCGCCCGAAGCTGTCGATCAGCGCCGCCGCCTGCTCCTTGTAGCCGCCGAGCACGGCCCCGACGAGCTCGTCCTTCGTCTTGAAGTAGTAGTAGACGTTCCCGAGCGGGACGTCGGCGCGCTCCGCGACCTCGGCGAGGGTCGTGCGATGCACGCCCTGTTCGTGGAAGAGCGCCCTCGCGCTCTCGACGAGACGCTCTCGCTTGCTGCTCCGAGTCACTGAGTCAGCCACCTCGCTCAGAACGATAGCAACGTGCTATCGTCGCTGTTAGTCAGCTAACTCACTGAGGAGGACATGATGGCTTCCAACCCGGTCGTTCGCGAGGTCCCCGCTCCGCCGTCGTTCCTGGCCACGCGCCGCGGCAAGCTGACCCTCGCCTTCCTGTGCATGGTCGGCTTCCTCGATTTCGTCGATGCCTCGATCGTCAACGTCGCGCTCCCGTCGATCCGGAGCGACCTGCACTTCTCCGTGCAGAGCCTGCAGTGGGTGCTGAGCGGCTACCTCCTCACGTACGGTGGCTTCATGCTGCTCGGTGGACGGGCAGCAGACCTGCTCGGTCGCCGCCGTGTCCTGACCACGGGAATCGTCGTGTTCGCGCTCGCGTCCCTGACGGGCGGCGTCGCGAGAGACGCCGGGATGCTCGTCGCCGCGAGGCTGGTGCAAGGAATCGGAGCGGCGATGATGGTGCCGGCTGCGCTCTCGACGCTGACCACGAGCTTCAACGAAGGCGCCGACCGCAACAAGGCGCTCGGCGCCTGGGGCGGCATCGCCGGCCTCGCATCCGCCGTCGGCGTCTTCCTCGGCGGAGTGCTGACCGAGGAAGCAAGCTGGCGTTGGGTCTTCTGGGTCAACCTGCCCGTCGCCGCCGTCCTGCTCTTCGCGACGTTCCGCATCGTCGACGGAGAGCGAGACGCGCGCAGAACGCGAAACTTCGACTCACTCGGGGCCCTGCTCGTCACCGGCGGCATGCTGCTCCTCGTGTACGCGCTCGTGAAGGCGCCGGATCAGGGCTGGGGAAGCGGACGCACGATCGCCGAGCTGGCCGGCGCCGCCGCCCTCGTGCTCGCCTTCGTCGTCAACGAGCACCGGCACTCGAACCCGCTCGCCCCGCTCTCGATCTTCCGGATCAACGGCCTCGGAGCCGCCAACGCAACCCAGGTGATGGCGATCGGCGCGTTCTACGCGATGTTCTTCTTCCTCACCCTCTACATGCAGAACGTGCTCGGCTACTCGAAGCTCCAGGCGGGCTCCGCCTACCTGCCCGCAACTGCCGGCGTCGCGATCTCCTCCGGCATCGCTTCGCAGCTCTTCGCCCGCGTCGGCACCCGCCCGATCATCGTCACGGGCGCGATCATCTCGGCGGGCGCCGTCTACTGGCTGTCGCGCATCCCCGTGCACGGCTCGTACCTGCCGAATCTCCTTCCGGGGCTCCTGATCATGTCGATCGGACTCGGCTGCGTCTTCGTCGGCGTCAACACCGCCGCCAACGCCGGGGTGCCGCCCGACAAGGCCGGACTTGCAGCGGCGCTCATCAACACCTCGACCTGGGTCGGCGGAGCGCTCGGTCTCGCGATCTTCTCCGTCGTCGCCACCTCGCGCACCGACCACCTGCTCACCGCCCACATCGGTCAGCCCGAGGCCCTCACCGCCGGCTTCCACCGCGCGCTCATAGCGTGCAGCCTCTTTCTCATCGCCGCCGCAGCGATCGCGCTCCGCGCCACCAACACACGCGGCGAACCGGTCACTGTGCCCGACGCCCAGCCCGCCCTCGACGTCGTCTGAAAGGCCGGCCGGCGAATCGTGCCCGCGCGGCTCAGTGGTGCCCGAGAACCGGGTGTGGCCGGTACGGCTCCTCGAGCCGTGCGACCTCGTCGGCAGAGAGCGAGAGCTCCGCGGCGGCGAGTGCGTCCTCGAGGTGCGCGAGCTTCGTCGCACCGACGATCGGCGCGGTGACGCCCGGCTTGTGCAGCAGCCACGCCAGCGCGATCTGAGCGGCCGGGGTGCCGCGCTCCGCTCCCACGTCCGCCACGCGCTCGATGACGTCGAAGTCCTCGTCGCGACCGTACAACTCGTCGGCGTAGGTGTCCGTCTCCGCTCGCGTCGTGCGCCGCTCGCCGGCGCGCGTTCGCGTCCCCGCGAGCCAGCCCCGTGCGAGCGGGCTCCAGGGGAGTACACCGAGCCCCGTGTCGATGCACTGCGCGATCATCTCGCGCTCCTCCTCGCGGTAGAGGAGGTTGTAGTGGTTCTGCATCGACACGAACTCCGTCCAGCCGTTCCGCTCTGCGACGCGTTGCGCCTTCGCGAGCTGCCACGCGTACATGCTGCTCGCCCCGATGTAGCGCGCCTTGCCGGAGCGCACGACGTCGTGCAGTGCGCTCATCGTCTCCTCGATCGGCGTGCCGTCGTCCCAGCGATGGATCTGGTACAGGTCGACGTAGTCGAGCTCGAGACGCGCGAGCGACGCATCGATCGCCGACAGGACGTGCTTGCGCGAGAGACCGCCGCCGTTCGGCCCCGGTGTCATCGGGAAATACACCTTCGTCGCGATCACCGCCTCGTCGCGGGAGATCAGCTTGCGGAGGAGCCTGCCCGTGACGACCTCGCTCGACCCGCTCGAGTACATGTCCGCCGTGTCGAAGAACGTGACACCGGCCTCGACTGCGCGGCGCACGATCGGCATCGCCGCCCTCTCGTCGAGCATCCACGGTCGCCCCGGCTCGACGGCGTAGCTCATCATCCCGAGGCAGAGCCGCGAGACGTACAGTCCGGTCGACCCGAGGCGCACCTGCTCCATCGCCGAGAGCCTAGGCGCTCGCGGCCCGTGGACGATGGAGAGCGACGGCGGCGACCACGAGCGCGACGCCGCCGACCTCGATCGCGCGCGGTACCTGCGCGAGCACGACCATCCCGATCACGGTCGCCGTCGCCGGCAACAACGCCACCATGAGCGAGTACGTCTCGCGCTGCAGCCGGGCCATCGCGAGCTGGTCGAAGACATACGGAACGACGGAGGACGCGAGGCCGACGCCGATCCCGGCAGCGAGCGAGACCGGGTCGACCAGCGCTGGTGCCACGGCCGCGCCGCCGATCGGCGTCACGACGACGAGCGCGACGAGCATCGCCGCCGCGAGCCCGTCGATGCGCGGCAGGTCGGGCCGCCGCGCGATGCGGTGCGCGAGGACGATGTACCCGGCGAAGAGGACCGCGTTCGCGAACGCGAGCAGGATGCCGATCGGCGCTCCGGCGAAGCGCACGTGCACGAGGGAGTACACGCCTGCCACCGCGAGCGCGAGCGCGCCGAGATTGCGCAGCGAGCGCATGCCGATCGCCGCGAGCACGATCACCGGGAGGAACTCGATCGCGGCAACGGTGCCGAGCGGCAGCCGGTCGATGGCGAGATAGAAGCAGGCGTTCATCACCGCGAGCACGCCCCCGAGGAGGGCGACGTCGCGGACAGCGCCCCGACCCGCCGTCCGGAGCCCTCGCCACGGCCGCCGCCACGCCGCGAAGATCGCCGCCGCGGTCGCGATCCGCAGCCACGCGACGCCGAGCGGCTCGACCCGGGCGAAGAGGAGCACGGCGAACGAAGGGCCGAGGTAGTGGAAGACCGCGCTGACGACGAAGTAGAGCTCGGGCGACGCCGATGTCAGGCGCCGGCTGCGCATGAGCGTCGCTGCTTCCACGACGCATATGGTGGCGCCGGTCGCGTCATGCTTGAATAGCGGATCGACGGTGTTTCGCGACTGATGCCTGGAAAGCAACGGACACGAGATGCAGCCGCTTACGAAGCGAAGCTTCTCGACGAGGTCAACCTGCGAATCCTCGCGGAGCTCGCGGCGGACGGGCGCCTCGGCCTCGCAGAGCTGGGCCGCCGCGTCTCCATGTCCGCCCCCGCAGTCGCCGAGCGTGTACAGCGGCTCGAGCGAGCGGGCGTGATCTCCGGCTACCACGCCGAGATCGACCCGACTGCACTCGGCTATCCCATCGCCGCCGTCGTGCGCATCCGTCCCTCCCCCGGGCAGCTGCCCAAGATCCCCGAGATCGCACGCGACACCGCCGAGGTCGCCGAGTGCCACCGCATCACCGGCGAGGACTGCTACCTGATGCGCCTCCACCTGCGCTCGATCGACGAGCTCGAAGCGGTGCTCGACCGATTCACGCCCTACGGGCTGACCA
Organism: Gaiellaceae bacterium; assembly: GCA_036260475.1. Classification (GTDB taxonomy): domain Bacteria; phylum Actinomycetota; class Thermoleophilia; order Gaiellales; family Gaiellaceae; genus Palsa-739. The sequence goes on from DATAMX010000135.1 coordinate 17,234, forward strand.
CGACCTCGATCATCCATTCGACGCCCGTGGGGCGACGGCATCCCCCGCTCGCGTAGACGTAGAGCAGCGTGGCACGCGTCTTCATCACCGGCTCCGCCGACGGTCTCGGACGGCTGGCCGCAGGCGCGCTGCTCGAGCAAGGGCACGACGTCGTCGTCCACGCTCGGAACGAGGCCCGGCTCGAAGCCGTGCGCGAGCTCGTCGACCGTGGCGCCGACGGCGTCGTCGGCGACCTGGCCGACGTCGAGGAGACGCGCGCGCTCGCACGTCAGGTGAACGAGCTCGGACCGATGGATGCAGTGATCCACAACGCCGGCGTCGTGTCCGGGCCGCCGGTGTTGCCGGTCAACGTCCTCGCGCCGTACCTGCTCACCGCGCTCGTCGAACGGCCGCAGCGCCTCGTGTACCTCAGCAGCGGCATGCACCGGGGCGGACGACCCAGCCTCGCCGGCCTGGACTGGAGCGGCGAGCACGTGACGGGCTCCTACTCGGACAGCAAGCTGTTCGTCACGGCGCTCGCCGCCGCCGTTGCCCGGCTGTGGCCGGACGTGATCAGCAACTCGGTCGATCCCGGCTGGGTGCCGACGAAGATGGGCGGACGCAGCGCGCCCGACGATCTGCAGCTCGGACACGCGACGCAGGAGTGGCTCGCCACGAGCGACGACCCGGAAGCGCTGAGGTCGGGTGGCTACTGGCACCATCGGCGTCTGCTCCCCCCGGCTCCGAGCGTCGGGGACGAGCGCTTCCAGAACGAGCTCCTGAGCGAGCTCGCCCGCTTCACCGGTACGCGCCTGAGCTGAGATGCACCGTAGGGTTTCTCGCGCGCGCGTGTAACAGACGCGGTCCCTGGGACCGATCTCACGAACCAACGGCGGCGCCGTCGACCGAGGCACACACGTACGAGCGTCCCTCGCGCCCGCACCGTTCGCGGTACGCAGCGACGACGTCATCCGCAAGCGCTCTCGCACGGTCGGCGTCGGCGAGGAGCACGATGGAGCCGCCGAACCCGCCGCCCGTCATCCGCGCGGCCACGGCGCCACGCTCATAGGCGATGTCGACGAGCAGGTCGAGCTCCGGCGTCGAGACCTCGAAATCGTCGCGGAGGCTGTCGTGACCGGCTCGGAAGAGCGGCCCGAGCGCATCGATGTTCCCTCCTTCGAGCGCCGCGACGACGCGTCGCACGCGCTCGTTCTCGGACGCGACGTGACGCATGCGACGCTCGTCGCCGCGTTCGACCTCGGCCCGCCGCTCGGCGTAGCCGGAGTGCTCGAGCGAGTGCCGCACGCCGGAGTCGACGACGACGACGGCAAGGCTCTCGGGCAGCCGGACATGCCGGTACTGCTCGCTGCCGCAGTCGAGCAGGAGCGCGTGGCTGCGGCGCGCCAGCAGCGCGGACGCAGGGTCCATCAGCCCGCACGGCACTCCGACGGCGCGGGCCTCGGCCCGGCGCATGAGCTGCGCCAGCTCGAGCGGCTCGAGCTCGAACTCCGCGGCGCGGCAGAGGGCGAGGGCTACGGAGACGGTGAGTGCCGCCGAGGACGAGAGCCCGCTCCCGATGGGAACGGTCGACGAGACGACCGCGTCGATCCCGACATCGCTCCGGCCGCGCTCGTGGAGCAGCGCAACCACAGCCGCGACGTAGCGGCCCCAGCCTGCCCCCGCTCCGCTGCCGTCGGTCCCGATCTCGACGACGTCGCCGAACGCGAGTGAGCGGACGCGAACGAGCCCGTTCCGCGGTTGCCACGCAACGGTGGTGCCGAGGTCGATGCCCACCGGGAGCACGAGCCCGCCCGAGTAGTCCGTGTGCTCCCCGATCAGATTGACGCGGGCGGGAGCGAAGACGGCGCCGCCGCTCACGCCGTGGCAGGCGCGACGGCCGTCGCCTCGATCTGGAGGCGCTTCAGGCGGCGCATGACGTCGTCGCCTCCGCGTCCGAACAGATCGTGGAGACGAAGGTACTCGCCGTACAGCACGTCGTAGGCATCGCGATGCTCGGATCGCGGCGCAAAGGTCGTGTCGCTCAGACGGGCCATCGCGCGCGACGCAGCTTCGATCGAGTCGTGCCCGCCGGCGGCCGCGCCCGCCGCGACCGCCCCGAACATCGCTGCGCCGAGCGCGGGCGTCTGCCGCGAGCCTGCGACGGCGATCTCGCGGCCGGTGACGTCGGCGAAGATCTGCATCACGAGCGGGTTGCGGTCCGGCAGGCCACCGCAGGCGACGATCGCGCCGACGCGGAGGCCCGCCCGCTCGAACGCCTCGACGATGACGCGCGTTCCGAACGCGGCCCCTTCGATCAGGGCGCGGTAGATGTCGGGAGGACGCGTCGCCAGCGTCATCCCGACGAGCAGCCCGCGCAAGTCTGCGTCGACGAGGACCGAGCGGTTGCCGTTCCACCAGTCCAGCGCGAGCAACCCGGTCTCGCCCGGCCGGAGACGGGCCGCCTCCGCGGCGAGCGCTTCGTGCGTGCCGCCGACGCTCTTCACGAACCACCCGAATATGTCGCCCAGCGCCGACTGGCCCGCCTCGTATCCGAAATAGCCCGGCACGACGCCGTCTTCGACGACGCCGCACATGCCTTCGACGCTCACGAGCTCGTCGCCGAGGAGGAGGTGCCCGTTGCTCGTCCCCATGATCATCACGAGCGAGCCCGGGGCGGTGACCGTCGTCGCCGGCACCGAGGCGTGAAAGTCGACGTTTCCGACCGCGACGGGCGTGCCCGCGCGCAGTCCCGTCCGTTCGGCGGCGCGCCCGCTCAGGCCGCCTGCACGTGAGCCCGGCGGCAGCAGCGTGCGCGACATCTTCTCCTCGACGACGTGCGCGAAGCCCGGATCGAGCGCTGCAAAGTACTCCGCTGCCGGAAACCCGTCACTCTTCGACCACATCGCCTTGTACCCGGCTGCGCACGCAGTGCGGCTCTCGATGCCGGTGAGCTGCCAGACGATCCAGTCGCACGCTTCGATCAGCCGCTCCGCGCGCGCGTACACCTCCGGCGCCTCGTCGAGGATCTGCAACGCCTTCGCGAAGAACCATTCGGACGAGATCCGGCCGCCGTAACGCGGCAGCCACGGCTCACCGCGCTCGCCGGCGACGGCGTTGATCCGGTCGGCCTCCGGCTGCGCCGCGTGGTGCTTCCAGAGCTTCACCCACGCGTGCGGCTCGCGGCGCAGGCCGTCGACCTCGCACAGAGGCGTCCCGTCGGCGAGGGTGGGCAGCATCGTGCACGACGTGAAAGCGATCCCGATGCCGACGACGTCGTCCGGCGAGACGCCGGCGTCGGCGAGCACCCGGCGAACCGAGCCCTCGAAGCCGCGGACGTAGTCGCGCGGATCCTGCAGCGCCCAGTCCGGCTCGAGCTCCACGTCGTCGTCCGGAGCGGGGAGCCGCGCGTCGATCACCCCGTTTCGGTAAGGCTCGACGCTCGTTCCGATCTCACGTCCGTCGGCGCAGTCGACGAGGACGGCGCGGGCCGATTCGGTGCCGAAGTCGACCCCGAGCGACAGGCTCACGTGTGCTGCCCGTAATACGCGGCTGCGCCGTGCTTGCGGGAGAAGTGCTTGTCGAGCAGCTCCGCCGAGATGGTCTCGAGACCCGCGGCCAGCACGATGGAGCGGTATGCGCTCGCCGCCACCGCCTCGAGCGCGACGGCGTTCTCGACCGCGCGCTCGACATCCGTCGCCCATACGAACGGCCCGTGCGACGCGACGAGCGCCGCCGGCATCTCGAGCGGCTCCAGCCCGCGCTCCGCGAACGCCTCCAGGATGACTGCGCCTGTTCGCTCCTCGTACTCGCCGGCGATCTCCGCCGCGCTCAGACTGCGGGTCACCGGCACCGCACCGCGGAAATGATCCGCGTGCGTCGTGCCGAGACAGGGCAGATCGCGCTGCGCCTGGGCCCACGCGGTCGCGAACGGCGAGTGCGTGTGCACGACACCGCCGACGCGGTCGAAGGCACGGTAGAGCGCGAGATGCGTCGGCGTGTCCGAGGAGGGCCGCTGCGCCCCGGAAACGACCTCGCCGCTCTCGAGGTCGACGACCGGCACGTCGTCGGGACGAAGCATGTCGTACGCGATGCCGCTCGGCTTGATCGCAAGGACGCCGGCGTCGCGATCGGCGGCGCTCGCATTCCCGAACGTCAACACGACGAGGCCGGCGTCGGCGAGTGCGCGGTTCGCGGCGACGACCCGCTCGCGGAGCTCCTCGAACATCTACAGCCCTTCGGCGAGCCTGTAGTACGCCTGGTTCCAGCGCAGCTCGCGCGTGAAATCGCGCATTCGCGTGTCGGCGTCGATGGCGACGAGCTCGACACCGGCGATGTCGGCGAAGTCCGCGACGATCTCCGAGTCGAGCTGGTCGCTGAGGACGGTGTGGTGCGGGCCGCCGGCGAGCAGCCACGCCTCGGCCGACGTCGAGAGGTCCGGCTTCGGTCGCCACAGCGCCCGCGCAACCGGAAGCTTCGGAAGAGCCTCGTCCGGGTGCACGAGCTCGACCTCGTTCAGGAGCAGACGGAAGCGGTCGCCGAGATCGACGAGAGCGACGTTGACGGCGGGGCCCGGGCGCGCGGTGAAGACGAGCCTGACCGGGTCTGCCCGGCCGCCGATCGAGAGCGGGTGGATCTCGCACGACGGCCGCCCGTCGGCGATCGAAGGGCAGACCTCGAGCATGTGCGCGCCGAGCACGCGGCCGTCGTTCGGCGCAAAGTCGTACGTGTAGTCCTCCATGAACGAGCTGCCGCCCTCGAGCCCGGCGCTCATCACCTTGGCGGCGCGCACCAGCGCGGCCGTCTTCCAGTCTCCCTCGCCGCCGAAGCCGTAACCGTCGGCCATGAGCCGCTGGACGCCGATGCCAGGGAGCTGCGGGAGGCCGGCGAGGTCCTCGAACGTGTCGGTGAACGCCTTGAACCCGCCGGCGTCGAGGAAGGACCGAAGCCCCGCTTCGATCCTCGCCGCGTCGCGTAGCGAGTCCCGGCGCTCTCCGCCCGCGCGCAGCGCCGCCACGAGGTCGTACTGTTCGTCGTACTCCCGGACGAGCGTGTCGACGTCGGCCTCCGAGGTGTCGGCGACTGCTTGTGCGAGCTCCGTGCTGCCGTAGCCGTTCACCGAGACGCCGAGACGAAGCTGCGCCTCGACCTTGTCGCCCTCCGTGACTGCGACCTGGCGCATGTTGTCGCCGAACCGCGCGACCGAGAGCTGTTGAAGCTCGTGCCAGCCGCATGCCGCGCGCGTCCAGGCGGCCAGCCGGCGCACGACCGCCGGGTCGCTCCAGTGCCCGACGACGGTCTTCCGGCGCACACCCATCCGCGTCTGCATGAACCCGAGCTCGCGGTCGCCGTGCGCCGATTGATTCAGATTCATGAAGTCCATGTCGATCTCCGCCCACGGCAGCTCGCGGTTGAACTGCGTATGCAGATGGAGGATCGGCTTCCGCAGCGCCGAGAGCCCTGCGATCCACATCTTCGCCGGCGAGAACGTGTGCATCCAGATCACGAGCCCGACGCACGAGTCGTCCGCGTTCGCCTCGAGGCAGACCCGGCGGATCGACTCGGAGGAGAGGGCGACGCCGCGGTCGCGCACGCGCACCGGGATCTCGTCCGCGCCGTCGAGTGTGCCGGCAACCTCACGAGCGTGGGCCTCGACGGCAGCGATGACGGCGCCGCCGTACATCTCCTGCGTGCCGGCGACGAACCAGACTTCGAGCTCCGCGAGCGGGTTCACGACACGGCTTCCAGCTCGGCCGACTCGACGCGGAACAGATGCTCTGTCGCCATGGGCGGAGCCGCGACGGCGACCTCGGCGAGACGCGCCGCCGCCACTTCGGGCAGGACGTCGTTGAGAACGATTCCGGCTGCGGTCTCCACGCTCGCGCGGATCTTCGTGGCCGTCCGGCTCCGACGCAACGGGAAGAACTCGAAGGCGAGGTGCCAGTCGGGCTCTCCCCGAGGCGCCTCCTGCGCGGCCATCAGGTACGGCGTCTCCTCGCCGAAGAACGCGTCGTAGCGAAGCACGACGTCCCGAAGAGCGCGGATGAGGTCCACCTGCTCGCCGGGCGCGAGGTCGGCGAGGCGGCCGAGCCCGTGACGGCGTGCCCGCACGGCCACCTCGTACGGCCAGCGCGGCGCGAAGGGCACGGCGACGCCGAAGCTCTCGTTGCCGGCCACCGTCCTCACATCGCCGGCGGACACGGCGCACCCGAGACAGCCGCCGTGGCGATCGCGGTGGAGGCGGTGCGCAGCGAGCTTCTTCTCCGCGATCGGCGGGAGATGATCGAACGCGTAGATCTGTCCGTGCGGATGAGAGAGCGTCGCCCCGGCGTCGACGCCGCGGTTCTCGAAGGCGAGGACGAGCTCGTGCCGCTCGTCCGCCCACAGCTCGCGGCTGCGGTCGGTCCAGATCGCGAGCAGCCGCCCGAGCTCGCGCGGCGTGAGCGCGCCGAAGCTCGTGCCGTGCCGCGACGTGTACACGACGACCTCGCAACGGCCACCCGCCGGCGCCGTGACGCCGTCGAGAGCCGGCGGCGGAGGGGGATCGGCGAGCAGGGAGGGGAACCGATTCTCGAAGACGGCCGCGTCGTATGCAAAAGGCAGCTCGATTCCGCCCGGGCAGATCGGGCAGGGGCGCTCCCGGTCGTCCACCGGCTCGGGGTCGTTCGGGCGTACGTTGCGGTGCGGCGACACGACGATCCATTCACCGGTGAGCGGGTCGAGCCGGCGATGGATCTCGCCCAGGTGGGTCTCGGCTCCCGGCCCCAGCGCGGCGCCGTCCGCGAGCTTGCCGTAGACGAGCACGCGGCGGCCGTCGGCGTGGTTCAGCTCGTGGCGGAGAAGCGCGTTCATCGCGCGATCACGACCTCGCAGCCGCGCTCGCGCAGCGCGGCGACGACCGGAGGGCTCGCGGACTCGTCCGTGATCACCATGTCGATCTCGTCCACCGCGCAGAGCTGCGCCAGCTCGATGCGGCCGATCTTGCTCCCGTCCGCGAGGATGACCGTGCGCCGGGCGCTGCGCAGGATCTGCTGCTTCACCTGCGCCTCCGGAAGGTTCACGTTCGTGATCCCTCCCTCGGGGTGCACGCCGCTGCAGCCGAGAAACGCGATGCTCGGCGCGATCTCGGCGAGGATCTTTGTCGCCATCGGCTCGACGAGCGAGTGCTGCAGGCTGCGGAGCGTGCCGCCGGAGACGACCACCGTCAGGCGCGGGATCGCAGCCTCGAGCTCGAGCGCCGTCTTCAGGCCGTTCGTGAAGACGACGACGTCTCGCAGGTCCTCGCGCGCGACGAGAGCGCGGGCGGCTGCGACAACCGTGGTGCCGACGTCGAGCACGACCGACTCGCCCGGCCGGACGAGCTCGGCGGCGGCGCGCCCGATGGCGCGCTTCTCCTCGGCGTAGGAGGTGGCCGACTCCTCGTAGGGCATCTCCTGCCCGAGCTCGACGCGCGGGATCGCGCCCCCGCGGATCCGGTGGATGTGGCCGTCCGAGGCGAGCGCGGCGAGGTCGCTCCGCACCGTCACCTCGGAGATGCCAAAACGGTCGCTCAGCTCCGCGACCGGGATGAACTGCCGCTCGCGGATGAGCGCCAGCATCCGTCCGCGGCGCTCGTCCAGGGAGATGACGCTCGTCTCGCTCATGATTCCGCCTTGCTGAAGCGCAATATACTCCTACGAATTCGAAAGTCCAAGGCAGGGAATGTATCGGTTATCTGAGGTATTGACTTCGGATCCCGCAAGGTATAGAACGCACCCCGTACGCTCAACCCTTACGATTCCGAAACTTCGTCGTTTCGGGCGAGACGCTATCGCCGCCGGGCGAGGCGATCCAACGAAGGAGGTGGGAACGGTGAAGCGAGCACTGCGAATCGCCGTCTTGCCGGTCGCGGCCGCAGCGATTGCGCTGATCGTGTCGATGCTGGCAGGGACGGGAACGAGCTCCGCGGCGCCGGCGGCGGCGCAGTCCGGGAAGTGGTGCGCCGGGACGAAGATCGTCTTCTTCCCCGGCGGGCCCGTCGGGGGCGCATTCGCCGTCAACGTCTACAACGGCGCGAAGCAGGCTGCAGCGGATCTCGGCGCCAACGTCCAGTACGAGTGGTCGAACTGGGATCCGCAGACGATGGTCAGCCAGTTCAAGCAGGCGATCGCGACGAACCCCGCCGGGATCGCCGTCATGGGCCATCCGGGCGACGCGGCGCTGAAGCCGTGGGTGACCCAGGCCGAGAGCAAGGGCATCGTCGTCACGAGCCAGAACACGCAGCTCCCGACGCTCGAGTCCAAGTACGCAGCCAAGGGCTTCGGCTACGTCGGGCAGAACCTCTACAACTCGGGGCTCCTGCTCGGCCAGTCGGCGGTCGCGCAGTACCACTTGAAGAAGGGCGACCGGGCGATGGTCTGGGGTCTCCTCTCCCAGCCGACGCGCGGCCTCCGCACGAAGGGCGCGATCGACGCGCTGAAGAAGGCCGGTCTGAAGGTCGACTACATCGAGATCAACTCGCAGACGAACGCCGACCCGACGGCGGGCGTCCCGACGTTCACGGCGTACGTCAGCGCGCATCCGGACGTGAAGCTGATCGTGATCGATCACGGCGGCCTCACCTCGACCGCGCAGACCTACATGCAGGCCGCACACAAGGCCCCCGGCTCGATCGGGATCGCCGGCTTCGACATGTCGCCTGCGACCGTGAAGGCGATCAAGGGCGGCTGGGTCGGCCTCGTGCTCGACCAGCAGGAGTGGCTGCAGGGGTACATGCCCATCCTCCAGGTCTGCCTGGCGGTGAAGTACCACTTCGCAGGGCTGTACATCGACACGGGCTCCGGCATCATCACGAAGCAGAACATCGGACCGCTCGTGCCACTCGTGAACAAGCTGATTCGCTAGTTCCCTCCACCGGACGTCCCGGGGCGGCGCCCAGCCGCCCCGGGACGGTCGTCCCACCGAACGAGCCCCACATGACAAACCTCCTCGAGCTCAACGGCATCTCCAAGACCTTTCGCGGCGTCCACGCCCTCGAGGACGTCGATCTCGTCGTCGGCGAGAACGAGATCGTCGGCCTCCTCGGGGACAACGGCGCCGGCAAGTCGACGCTGATCAAGATCGTCACCGGCTTCCACGCGCCGGACAGCGGGACGATCACCTGGAAGGGCCGACGCCTCAGTCACCTCGACGTCCAGCACGCGCGCGAGCTCGGTATCGAGACCGTCTACCAGGAACGGGCGCTCGCCGACCAGCAGTCGCTGTGGCGAAACGTGTTCATGGGCCGCGAGCGAACCGGTCGTTTCGGCCTCCTCGACGTCAAGGCGATGCGAAGCGAGACGGAGACGCTGATGCGCGAGTTCCTCCGCTTCACCTCCAAGGCGGTGACGCCCGAGTCGCCGGTGGCGACGATGTCGGGCGGCGAGCGGCAGGGCGTCGCCATCGCGCGCGCGCTCCACTTCGAGGCGGAGCTGATCATCCTCGACGAGCCCACGATGGGCCTTTCGGTGACGGAGACGAAGAAGACGCTCGATTTCGTCCGTCAGATCAAGACGGCCGGCAAGTCGTGCATCTTCATCGACCACAACATCTTCAACGTGCACCAGGTCGTCGACCGGGTGGTGCTCATCGACCGCGGGCGCGTCGCAGGGGAGTTCAACCCGCGCGACATGACGATCGTCGAGCTGGTCGAGCATCTCCAGCACGTCGCCGAGACGGGATCCTTCGACGAAGCAGGAGCCGGCGCGAGATGAGCGTCCAGAGCACCGAGGTCTCCCGCCCACTGCCCCTGCCGCCGCGCTCGCGCGAACGCGACTTCGCCACGTTGTTCCGACGCTACGGCCTGCAGAGCGCGACCTCGCTCATGGCCATCGCCCTGTGGATCGTCCTCATGGTGGGCGCCTCGCAGACCTGGCTCCACTTCGACATCTACAGCGCGCTCATGTCGACGGTGCCGCTCACCGGGATCGTCGCGCTGACGCTGACGCTCGTCGTCGTCGCACGCGAGATCGATCTGTCGTTCGGCTCGGTGATGGCCGTCGGGACGTGGGTCTTCATGTCCGTCCACCAGCCGGAGCTCGGGCTCGTCGCCGGTCTCGCCGCCGGCCTCGGGGCGGGCCTGCTCAACGGCATCATCGTCGTCAGGTTCGGCGTGCCGTCGCTCGTGGCCACGATCGGCACCTGGTTCTTCTGGGGCGGGATCGTCGTGTACGGCACGGGCGGCAACGGCGGCGGCACCGACTTCGCCAGCGGCTTCGTGACGCACCTGCTGACCGGACGAATCGGCGGGTACGTCCCGGCCGAGTTCCCGTGGATGCTCGGGATCGCGATCGTGCTCTGGTTCGTGCTCAACCGCTCCCGGTTCGGCGCGCACGTCTATCTCGTCGGCGACAACGACCAGAGCGCGCGCATGATGGGCGTGCGCACCGACCGGGTGCGGATGACGGCATTCGCGCTCGTGGGCGTAGCCGCTGCGTTCGCGGGCATCGCCTCGACGCTCGAGGCGAACTACTTCTGGCCGACGGTCGGCAGCGGGGCGATGCTTCCGACCGTTGCGACCGTGTTCCTCGGCGGGACGTCGATCTTCGGCGGGCGCGGCACCGTGTTCGGGACGGTGGTGGCGGCGTTCGTCATCGGTGCGATCGAGCCGGGCATCGTCTCGCTGAACCTCACCGGCCTGCTGACGCAGGTGATCTACGGCGCCGTCATCATCGGCGCGCTCGTGCTGCAGGCGTTCGTCCTGCGCCGCTCCGAGCGCTAGGGCACGAACCGCACGCCGAAGCGCGCCGCGCCCGGCGAGGACCCGCCGACGAGCCCGGCGCCGAGCGACTCGGCGATCGCACGCGCATGCGGCAGTGCGTCGGGGCGGCCGAGCACCACCACCGCGCCGCCGCTCCCGCCGCCGCTTATGCGCGCGCCGACGAGACCGTGCGCAGGTCCCGCCTCGCGTACCGCCTCGACGATCTCGTCGGTGCGCGGCACGCCGAGCCCGCACCGGGAGTACCCCGCGTGCGACTCGTACATGAGCTCGCCGATCCGGGCGAGGCCGTCGTCGGAAACGTCGTCGAGGAGCGCGAGCAGCTCCCGCGCACGCGCGTGCTCCTCGATCGGGAACAGCGTTGCCGCACGGACGGGGTACTCGACCGCGGCCTCCACTGCGCTCACGGGGTCGGTGATCCCCTCTCGCAGGCGCAGGAAGTCCGCGCCGAGCATCCGTTCCGGGAGCCGGCGCGCGTCGACGTCGGCCAGCTCGAGCTCGGCGAGATAGTCGACTTCGCAGTCGAGCAGCGCCTGCCCCATGAAGGCGGCGCACCGAACTCGGCGGTACGCGGCTCCGGAGACCGCGTGCGGCAACCCCGAGTCGATCGCCCAGGCCGAGAGCGCGCCCGGCAACGGCACCGACGCGACGATCTCCGCCGGCCGGCAGAGGAGCGCGAGCAGCCGCCCGGCCTCGCCGTGCATCACGGCCATCTGGTCCATCGCCCCGCAGGGGGCGCCGGCGAAGATCTGCTCGGCCTGCTGACCGAGGAGCGCGAGCTCGCGCGGGTCGGACCTCGAGCCGAGGGCGGCCGAGGACGCCTGGAGGACGGCGATCTCGAGGGCGGCCGAGGACCCCAGCCCCTTGCCCTCCGGAATGGTGGAGGACACGAGCAGGCGGAGACCGCCGAGCGGCAGGTCGTGGAAGCGGACGAGGAGCGCGAGCGGGCCGAGGGCGTACGCGGCCCACGCGTCGCGGCCCGTGAGGGATGCTGCGAGCTCGTCCAGCGACGCGTGGGCGACGGCCTCGGCCGCGACCGAGACGCGCCTGCCGCCGCTGACGGCGACGACGCGGCCGTCCTCCGTCCTCTGGGCCGCGACGAACGCCGCGGCGCGGAGCGGCAGCTCGAGCACGAGCCCGCCCGAGTAGTCGGCGATCCCGCCGAGCAGGTCGAGCCGGCCGGGCGCGCGCGCGACCGCGACCGGCGCGCCCGCAGCGAAGAATGCGCTCGCGCCGACGCGCCGGCAGAACGCGTCCGCGTCGGCGGCGATCGCCTCGTCGAGCAGCTCCTCGCTGACGGCCATCCCGAGAGTGTCGCGCATCGCGCGCGACGCGGCGCGGGATTATCGGGCTCGGATCGCGAGCCCGGTCTGCGGATCGAAGAAGTGCAGCGCGTTCCGGTCGACCGAGACCTCCACGGTGTCTCCCTCCACCACGCGGGTCCGCGGGCTGAACCGGCCGACGAGCGTCGCCGCTGCCGCGTCCTGGCTGCGCAGACGGTCGTCGCCGACGTCCTCGGCCAGCTCGCGCACGTCCTCGGTCACCGCCGGTCGCGCTGCGACGGCGAAGTGGACGAGCACGTCGGCCCCGAGCGCCTCTCGCAGCTCGACGCGGCCGCGGAGCCGCGGGCCGACGTCGTCGCCCGCGATGGCCGCGTCCTCCATGTCCTCCGGACGGATGCCGAGCACGATCGCCTGTCCGTCGTACGGAGCGAGCCACGGATGATCGGACAGCTCGAGACGGGCGTCGCCGAGCACGACGGCCACGCCACCGCCGGCTCGCTCGACGCGCGCCTCGAGCATGTTCATCGCCGGGCTCCCGATGAAGCCGGCGACGAAGAGGTTGACGGGGCGGTCGTACAGCTCCTGCGGCGGGGCGACCTGCTGCAGCTCGCCCTTGCGCATGACGGCGACCCTGTCGCCCATCGTCATGGCCTCGACCTGGTCGTGCGTGACGTAGATCGAGGTCACGCCCAGCTTGCTCTGGATCTTCTTGATGTCCGCGCGCATCTGCACGCGCAGCTTTGCGTCGAGGTTCGAGAGGGGCTCGTCCATCAGGAAGACCGCGGGCTGGCGCACGATTGCGCGGCCCATCGCGACCCGCTGGCGCTGACCGCCAGACAGTGCCCGCGGCTTCCGCTTGAGATACGGCTCGAGGTCGAGGATGCGCGCCGCCTCGTCGACGCGTCGGCCGATCTCAGCCTTCGGCACCTTGGCGATCTTCAACGGGAACGCGATGTTGTCGCGGACGCTCAGATGCGGATAGAGCGCATAGCTCTGGAAGACCATCGCGATGTCACGCCGCTTCGGCGTGAGGTCGTTGACGACGCGCTCGCCGATCCGCACGACGCCGTCGCTGATGTCCTCCAGGCCCGCGACCATCCGCAGCGCCGTCGTCTTCCCGCAGCCCGACGGGCCGACGAGCACCATGAACTCGCCGTCCGTGATCTGCAGGTCGAGCTTGTCGACGGCACGCGTGCCGTCGGCGAAGACCTTGGAGACGTCGTCGAACTCAACCCTGGCCATGGCTCACTCCTTTACCGCTCCGCCGACGAGACCTCGGACGAGCGCACGTTGCGAGAAGAGGAAGACGATCGCCACGGGCACGACTGCGATGAGGGTCGCGAGCGCGAGCTCGGGCTTGAAGATCTTGACCGACTGGCCGCCGCCGCCCACCGCGGGGTTGAACGACGGCGTCGACGAGAGCAGGTCCCAGAGGCCGACGGTGATCGGGTACTGGTTCGAGTCGGCGAGGACGACGTACGGCAGGAAGAAGTTGTTCCAGTCGGCGACGAAGCTGAAGAAGAAGACGAGCGCGACGATCGGCTTCGCGAGCGGCAGCGCCACACGGAGGAAGGTCTGCAGCTCGCCGCAGCCGTCGACCCGCGCTGCGTCGAGCAGGCTCGGCGGAAGCGCGGTCGCGTAGTACAGGTAGGCGAGATAGACCCCGAACGGGAAGAACGCGAACGGCAGGATCACCGAGAGCGAGCTGCCGATCAGATGCACGGCGTTGAGCTCGAGGAAGATCGGCAGCACGAGCGCGGCCCCGGGCACGATCATCACGACGAGCGTCAGCGAGAGCACGAGCTTCCGACCCGGGAACCTCCCGATCGCGAGGCCGTACCCTGCCGGCACGCCGGCCACGAGCGTGATCGCGGTCGCGCTCACGGCGTAGAAGAGCGTGTTGCCGATCCACCGCCGGAAGATGTGGCTGCTGAACGCGTCCAGGTGCTTCCACGCGAGCGCGACGTGGTGGAAGTCCCCGAACGAGAACGGGCTGCTCGTGATGAGTGCCTTGTCGCTCTTCGTGGGGGCGAGAACGAGCCAGACGACGGGCGCGATGAAGAAGACGGCGAACATTGCGAGCACCGTCAGCCGCACGCCCAGCCCGACCACGCGCAGGCGCATCAGTCGTCCGTCCTGAAGAGGCCGCTGCGCGTGACGATCAGGACTGCGCCGACGAGGCCGATCATGAGCAGGTCAACGGCGATCGCGGCGGCGCCGTTGAAGTCCGCGTACCGGAAGGCGAGCTGATACGCGAGCTGATTGGCCGACCACGTGTCGGGGACGAGGCCGAAGCTCGCGGTCTGCACGATCTGCGGCTCGACGAAGAGCTGCGTTCCCGTTGCGAACGAGAGAATCACCATGTACGCGATCCACTTGCGCATCAGCGGAAGCTTCAGGCGCAGCGCGATCGTGATCGGCCCGGCGCCGTCGATGCGTGCGGCCTCCTCGAGATCGTGCGGAATCGTGTTGAGCGCGCCGTACATGACGACGATCCAGCCGCCTGCACCCGTCCAGAAGGCGATCATCGCGAAGATGAACGGCAGGTTCCCCGGGGCGATCGACTGGGCGAAGATGTCCGCCCCGAGCACGTGGTGCAGCAGGAACGAGCCGGGGCTCACGCTCGGGTCGAGCATGAAGAGCCACACGAGGACCGCGGCCGAGCCGGCCAGAGCGCCCGGCATGTAAAAGAGAAAGCGAAACGTCGCCGACACGCGGTTCGCGCGACCGTGCAACAGGAGCGCGAGGCCGACCACGAAGACGATCAGGGCTCCGAGCCAGACGCACGTGTAGACGAGCACGTGCCTGAACGCGGAGAGGAAGCGGAAGTCGTTGTACGTCCGGACGAAGTTGTGGAAACCGACCCACCCGCCGCCGACGTTGGTGAAGGCGAGGTCGAGCGCGTAGATCGACGGTGCGACGCCGAAGACGATCAGCAGCGGCAGGTACGGAAGCACGAACGGCAGGCCCTGCAGGGCGCGGGGGCCACGCCTGCGCGTGGCCCCCGCGTACTCCGAAGTCGCGATGGAAGAAGCCAACGACTACTTCCGAACGACCTTGTACCCAGCCGCCTGCGCGTTCTGTGCGAGCCCGTCACCGTACGCGGGCAGCAGCGAGCTGAGCGACTTGCCTGCGACGAGCTGCGTGACGACCGTGTTCGACCAGACGGGCTGATCCGGGTACGTCACCATGTTCCAGCCCTTCCAGATCGCGTTGGCCGCCGCCTGCATCGCCGGACCCTCGGGAGCGGCGAAGTACGGGTCCTTGTTCAGCGCGGTCAGCCACTTCGCCGCCGCGGGAGCGTAGGACGGATAGCCGGGCGACAGGGCATTGACCTTCGACTTGACCGCGAACGACGTCGTGGCCCACTTCACGAAGTCGACGGCCGCGGCCGTGTTCTTCGAGTGCCTGGAGACGATCCACGGACCTCCGCCGACCTGGCCGGTCACGAGCGGCTCGTTGTTCCACCGCAGCGGGAGCGTGGCGGTCAGCTCGCCGGCGGGCACGTGCAACGTCCCACCGAAGATGTCCTTCGCGTACCACACGGGGCCGGGCATGAGCAGGATCTTGTCGTTGTCGCCGCCCCACTTCGTCGCGAAGTCGGCGGTGAAGACGCTCTCGGGTGGAACCACGCCGCTCTTGATCAGCGGATCGAGCAGGCTCGCCATGCGCGTGCAGTGCACGTCACCCGAGTTGATCCGGACGGTGTTCGGCCCGATGACCTGCGAGACCGGGCACTGGTCGGCCCACAGGTAGAGCCACGCTCCGTACGAGTCGCCGATGTTCCCGATGATGTAGCCGGGGTGATCCTTTGCGACCTTCTCACCGAGCGCCGCCCACTGCTGCCACGTCGTCGGCACCGAGTAGCCGAACTGCTTCATCAGCTTCTGGTTGACGTAGAGCACTTCCTGGGCGAGGTTGTCCTGCAGGCAGACGAGCTGCCCGTTGACCGTGCACTGCGCGAGCGACGGTGCGGGCCAGCCCTTGAGCAGGTTCTTCGGGAAGACGCTCTTCAGGTTCAGCGCGAAGTCGAACGGCTTCTGTCCCATCCACACCGGGTCGTTCGCCTGCTCGCTGAAGATGACGTCCGGCCAACCGTGGCCGGTGCGGTTCCACAACTGGATCTTCGTCTGCATCGTCGTCGCACCGTTGCCGTCACCGTCGAACGTGACGATGTTCAGGTGCACGTTCGGATGCGTCTTGGCGTACAGCTTCGCGACCGGCAGGCGCACTGCGTCCACCCAAACGGTGAGCGAGCCGGAGACGCTCGTTCGTTCTGCCGCCGACGCGGTGGCTGAAATGGATGCAGCCGACGCCGCGAGCGCCAAGACGATGAACCACCACCGGAGGTTGATCTTCATTGCGTCCTTCCTCCTTATCATGGAATCGACGATCAGCCGAGCGAGCCTGCGCGGAGCTCGTGCACGAAGTCCGGCAGCGCGATGCCCGGTTCGATGGGTGCGCGGACTTGACCGTCCGCACCGACGCGGGGCTCCCGCTGCGCGGGATTCGAGGTGACGAGCGACTCGTAGTAGGTGCAATTCGGAATGGCCATGCAGAGATGCACCGCCGGCTCGGTCGGCCCGTGCACCTCGGCGCGGAGCCGGAACGAGTCGGCCAGGTGGGCGATGCGCATCGCGCCGGTGATCCCGCCGCGGTGGTTGGCGCTCGTGCGGACATACGAGGCGCATCCGGAGGCGATGAAGTCGGCCGTGTTGAGGTGGCTCCCGTCTGACGTCTCGCCGACGAGCAACGGGACCTCGACGCGCTCCGAGAGCCACTTGTACGCGGTCACGTTGAACTCGCGCATCGGCTCCTCGTACCAGAGGTATCCCGCCTCCCCCAGCGCGCGGCCGAGGTAGACCGCGTCGGGCAGATCGAAGGCGGCGGAGCCGTCGTACATGAGCTCGACATCGGGCCCGACGTGCGCACGCACGCGCTGGCACAGCTCCGCGTCCGCCCGTGCGTCGCCCCAGGCGTGCAGCTTGATCGCCGGGTAGCCGAGCTCGAGGCACTGGTCGCAGACCTCGAGGAACTCCTCGATCGTCGGGAACGTCGTCGTCGACGCGTACGCGGGAATGGAGTCGCGGTACGTGCCCAGCAGGCGATGCACCGGGACGCCGAAGAGGCGAGCCTCGAGGTCCCAGAGCGCGACGTCGACGATGCCGAACACCCAGATGGGGAACTCCTCGGTGCGGTCGAGCTCCCACAGCCGGTGCCAGAGAAGCTCGCGGCGGTCGGCACGCTCCCCGACGAGCTCCTCGCGCAGGATCCGATCGACGATGTCGCCGAGCATGGGGCCGGACCACTCGTGGTAGGCCTCACCCACTGCGCCGTCGTCGGTCGTGATCCGGAGGACCGCCGTCGTCCGGGCCGGAGCAGACCCGCGGAGACCCCGCCGCCAAGCGAATGGCGGCGTGACCGCCGGGAGGGGTATCAGGTCAACGTCGACCGCCGCGATGTGCATCGCGAGTGATCATCATACGAATGATCACCTGCTGTCAAGGGCGACTTTCGTCAAGTGCCCTTGCGGCGAGACTTGCGCTCGCTCCACCTCGCCTCGATGTGCTCGGAGATCCGCTCGCCCGCGAGCTCGCCGTCACCCTCGGCCAGGGCCTCGAGGATCGCGCGATGCTCGGCGGCGGTCCGCTTGAGCGTCGCCTTCGACGCGCCGGCCGCCAGCGGAGCGGTCGCGCCTCCGTGCCGGTGGATGACGCGGACGATCGTGAGCCCGACCTCGTTTCCCGACGCCCGCATGATGATCGCGTGGAACGCGTTGTCGCACGTCCGGAACGCGTCGTAGTCGTCGTATGCATGCTCCATCTGGTCGATGATGTCCCCGAGCTCCGCCAGCTCGGCATCCGTCAGCTGCCCGGCCGCCTGGGCGGCCATCTCCCGCTCCAGCACCCGTCGCACCGAGATCAGGTCGTCGAGCAGGGACATGTCGTCGTCGTAGTCCAGCGCGATCCGGAGCACGTCGGGGTCGAGGAGGTTCCACGAGCCCCGCGGCTGGACCGTCGTCCCGCGGCCCTGCTCGACGCGCACGAGCCCGCGCTCCTCGAGGAGCTTCAGCCCCTCCCGGACGACCGTGCGGCTGAAGCCGAACTCCTCGCACAGCGCCGGCTCCGTCGGAAGGACGTCGCCCTCCGCGAGCGCGCCGCTGATGATCTGCTGCGCGAGCTCCTCGACGATGACGGAAGCGAACCGAGCGGGGCGAAACTTGCCGTTGCCACGCGGTCGACGGTCCGTCTGCTCCATTCCGATCATCCTATGGTCCGACCAAGTCGACACACGCGCCAGAGTAACGTACGACCATCATATGACCACCTTCGCTCCTCGCTCGACGCTCGGGCTCGGCACCGGGCCACTCGCGGGGCTGTTCGAGGCGGTCTCCGCGGACGCGGCCCGCGCGACCATAGACCGCGCCTGGGAGGCGGGCGTCCGCTACTTCGACACGGCGCCGCTGTACGGATCGGGCCTCGCCGAGGAGCGGCTCGGGACCGCGCTCGCAGCACGTCCGCGCGACGAGTACACGATCTCGACGAAGGTCGGCCGCGTCCTCGGACCGGGCGATCCCAGCCCGCATTTCGTCGACGCGCGGCCGCTCGGCGCGGTCTTCGACTATACGCCGGACGGCATCCGGCGCTCGCTCGCCGGCAGCCTCGAGCGGCTCGGCCTCGAGCGCGTCGACGTCGTGCTCCTGCACGATCCCGAGGAGCACATGGACGAGACGCTCCGCGCCGCCGACGCGGTGCGCGAGCTCGCGCACTGGGTCGGTGTCGGAACGAACGTCGCGGCCACCGCCGCGGAGCTCGTCACGCGCGGCGTGGTCGACGTGGTCCTGCTCGCGGGCCGCTACACGCTGCTCGACCGCTCGGCCGAGAACGATGTGCTGCCGCTGTGCGCTGAGCGCGGCGTGCCCGTGCTGGCCGCGGGTGTCTTCAACAGCGGCGTTCTCGCGGGCGGATCGACCTTCGACTACGAGAGCGCGCCGGACGAGATCCTCTCGCGGCGGCGTGCGCTCGAGGCGACATGCATCCGGCACGGCGTCCCGCTCGCCGCGGCCGCGGTGCAGTTCCCTCTGCGGCATCCGGCCGTCGTCTCCGTCGTGATCGGCGCGCGCTCGCCGGAAGAGATCGACGAGGACGCGCAGCTGCTCGAGATCCCGGTCCCCGACGCTCTCTGGTCGGAGATCGACGCGGCCTACGCCGAATCCAGCCGGTAGACGGCGACCGCCGTCCCCGCCCGGACGCGCGGGTCGTCGCCGGCGAGCGCGAGCCCGTCGCCGTATCCGCTCGCGAGCAGCGTCACGGGCCAGTCGGAGCCCCACATGCAGCGCTCCGGCCCGAACCACCGCAGCGCGCGGGCGGCGGTGCCGGCCGGGTCGGCCTCGGTGAAGAGGCCCGAGATCTTGCAGGCCACGTTCGGGAGCTCGGCGAGGCCGGCGACGCCGCGTTCCCACGTGCGGTATGCGTCGGGGTCGGCCGGAGGCTTCGCGACGTGGTCGAGCACGAAGCGCATGCCGCCGTGGCGGCGCGCCGTCTCGATCGCGGCCGGCAGCTCGCGCGCGCGCACGAGCAGGTCGTACGCGAGGCCGGCCTCGCCGACGGCCGCGATTCCGTGCTGCACGTCGTCGCGGAGCAGCCACTCGGGATCCGGCTCGTCGTGAACGAGATGCCGGATCCCGACGAGTGACGTTCCCTCGAACTCGGCCAGCTGCGCCGTCACGTCGGTCGTCAGGTCGACCCAGCCGACGACGCCGAGGACGAATCTCGCCGATGCGGCGATCGCGAGCAGGTCGCGCGTCTCGTCGAGCGATTGGCGCGCCTGGACCACGACGGTGCCCGTCACGCCGTGCTCGCGCAGGAGGGGCTCGAGGTCGGCCGGCCCGAAGCGCCGCCGGAGCTGCGCGACCTCGTCCGTCATCCACGGGTACTCGGCGCGCGCGGGGTCCCAGAAATGCTGGTGCGCGTCGACGATCATCGGATGACGCGCGCGGCTCCCCCGGCGACGACGCGCTCGACCTCCGGGAGCGTCGCCATCGACGTGTCGCCCGGCGTCGTCATCGCCAGCGCACCGTGCGCGACGCCGTATGCGAGCGCCCGGCCGACCTCGAAGCCCTCGAGCAGCCCGTAGATCAGCCCGGACGCGAACGAGTCCCCGCCGCCGACGCGGTCGAAGACCTCGAGGCCGTCGAACGAGGGCCCCACGTGAAAGCCCGACCGCGTCCGGCAGACGGCCGTCCAGTCGTTGATCGTCGCCGTTCGTGCCTGCCGCAGCGTCGAGGCGGCGAGCGCGAGCTGCGGCAGCTCGTCGAGCACGCGCTCGAGCAGCCGCTCGTAGTGCCCGATCTCGAGCTCGAGCAGGTCGTCGTCGAGCCCCTCGACGTCATAGCCGAGGGCGGCCGAGAAGTCCTCCTCGTTGCCGAAGAGCACGTCGACGTTCCCGACGAGCTCCCGGTTGACCGCCGCCGCAGCGTCCGGGCCTCCGCGCGCCTTCCACAAGGACGGCCGATAATTGAGGTCGTACGAGACGACGGCGCCGTGCAGCCGCGCCGCTCGAGCAGCCTCGAGCGCGAGCTCCGCAGTCGTGTCGGAGAGAGCTGCAAAGACGCCCCCGGTGTGGAACCAGCGCACGCCCTCGGCGAAGACGGCGTCCCAGTCCACGTCGCCCGGCTTCAGCTGCGAGGCGGCGGAGTTCGCGCGATCGGAGCAGCCGACCGCGCCGCGCAGGCCGAATCCGCGCTCGGTGAAGTTGAGGCCGTTGCGCACCTCGCGCCCGATGCCGTCGTAGGTGCGCCAGACCAGATGCACGGGCTGAACGCCTCCCTGGAGGACGAGATCTTCGATCAGCCTGCCGACCGGGTTGTCCGCGAGCGCGGTGACGACGCCGGTGCGCCGGCCGAAGCAGCGGCGCAGACCGCGCGCGACGTTGTACTCGCCTCCACCCTCCCACGCCTGGAACGTGCGGGCGGTCGAGATACGGCCCTCGCCCGGATCGAGGCGGAGCATCACCTCGCCGAGCGAGACGAGGTCGTAGCGGCACTCGACCCGCGGACGAAGCTCGATCACGCAGCCGCCTCGAACGCGGCACGCGCCCGTCGCGTTATCTCGTCGAAGCGCCCTTCGCGCACGAGCGCCGTTTCGCAGATCCAGCTGCCCCCACAGGCGAGCACGGAGGGAACCGCGAGGTACGCGGGCAGCGAGCCGGCGTCGACCCCGCCGGTCGGGATGAACCGCGCATGCGGAAACGTCGCGGACACGGCGCGCAGGAATGCGGGACCACCGAGCGTGGCAGCGGGAAAGACCTTCACCGTCGAGCAGCCGAGGCGTGCCGCATGCCCGAGCTCCGACGGCGTCGCGATGCCGGGGAAGAACGGCAGCCCTGCGTCGGCGCAGGCGCCGACGACGTCGGCGTCGGTTCCCGGCGCGACGGCGAAGCGCGCACCTGCATGCGCGGCGGCATGCGCCTGTTCGACGGTGAGCACGGTTCCCGCCCCGACAAGCATCCCTTCCACCCGGGTCGCGCGCTCGATCGCGGCGACCGCGGCGTCGGTGCGGAACGTGATCTCGATGCAGGAGATGCCACCCTCGAGCAGCGCGCCGCACAGATCGTCGACCACCGCTGCGTCGTCGACCGCCACCACCGGCAGCACGCGCGACCGTTCGAGCACTTCCTCGACGACGCTCATCGGCCCAGCCAGCCGCCGTCGACGGGGAGGACGACGCCGTGCACGTAGTCGGCCGCGGGCGAGCTGAGGAAGACGATCGCGCCGGCGATGTCCTCCGGCTCCGCCCAGCGGCCCGCCGGAATGCGGGTGGTGATCTGCTCGCGCCGCACGGGATCGTCCTGCAACGCCTGCGTGTTGTCCGTCGCCACGTAGCCGGGCGCGACGGCATTGACGTTGACGCCTGCCCCCGCCCACTCGTTGGCGAGCGCCTTCGTCAGGCCGGCGACGGCGGACTTGCTCGCCGTGTATCCCGGAACGGTGACGCCGCCCTGGAACGACAGCATCGACGCGACGAACACGATCTTGCCTCGGCCGCGCGCGAGCATGTCCTTCCCCAGCTCCCGCGAGAGGACGAACTGCGAGCTCAGGTTCACCTCGAGCACGCGATCCCACATCTCGTCCGGATGGTCCGCAGCCGGGGCACGCGCGATCGTGCCGGCGTTGTTCACGAGGATGTCGACGGCGCCGACGTCGCGGCGAACGGCGGCGACGAGCTCGTACACGGCTCCGCGATCGGCGAAGTCGCACCGATACGCGCGAAAGTCGCGCCCGAGCGCCTCGACCTCTGCGCCGACCTCGCTTCCCGGCTCGAGGGAGGCGCTGACGCCGACGACATCCGCGCCGGCAGCGGCGAGCGCAACAGTCGCCGCCCTCCCGATCCCACGGCGGCACCCGGTGACTAGCGCGGTGCGGGAGGAGAGGTCGAACGGGCCGCTCACGCGCGGCAGTCGACCAGGATCTTCATGGCCGAGCGCCCTGCACGAAGCTCGTCGAAGAGCGCCGGCACGCGGTCGAGCGGCTCGACGCCCGTGATGACGCGCTCGAGCGGGAGCGTCCCGCCCGCGATGAGCTCGATCGCAGCCTCGAAGTCCTCGGGCTCGTACACGCGCGCACCGCGCACCTCGAGCTCCTTCCAGAACAGGTCGAACAGTGCGACCGGCTTGGGCTCGGGAAAGATCGCGACCACCACGACGCGCCCGCGGATGGAGGCGTGCTTCGTCGCGGCGAGGATCCCCGCCGCCGACCCGGACACCTCGAACACCACCTCTGCTCCCCCTTCGCCGATCGCCCCCGCCACGTCGTCCTGCGGATCGAACGCAACGAGCCCGAGCTCCTGGGCGAGCGAGCGCCGTGCCGGATCGGGCTCGACGACGAGCACACGAGCCTCGCGGGCGCGTGCGACGAGCGCGATGAGCAGCCCGATGGGACCGCCGCCGATGACGACCGCCGTCTCGCCGGTGGCGACCTCCCCGCGCCGAATGTCGTGGCACGCGACGGCGAGCGGCTCGGCGAGCGCGCCGAGGCGCAGATCGACACCGGGCGGAAGGCGGTGCAGCGTGAATGCCGGCACGGTCCACGAGGCCTGCAGCGCGCCCGGCGCGTCGATGCCGAGGAACTTCAGGTTGCGGCCGATGTGACTGAACCCGCGGTCGGCCGGCGTCTCGCCGCGCGTGTCGAGCGGACGCACGACGACCGGGTCGCCGACGCTGAACCCTGCGACGTCCGCGCCGAGCTCCGCCACGGTGCCCGACATCTCGTGCCCGATCACCTGCGGCGGATGCACGCGCGCGTCCATCGCCCCGTGCGCGATGTGCAGGTCGGTCCCGCACACGCCGCAGTAGGCGACGTCGAGGCGCACCTCGCCCGGGCCGGGGTTCTCGAGGCGGGCGTCTCCAATGGAGAACTTGCCGCCACCGTGGTAGTACGCCGCGGTCATCGTACGATCATATGACTTTATCTCGGGCAGCGCCACCGAGACCGATTTGCATAATCGGCCGGAGATCGTGGAGCGACTCGTCGACGTGAATGGGGTCGAGCTCTGCACGGAGTCCTTCGGCGACCCTTCGAGCCCGCCGGTCCTGCTCGTCATGGGCCTCGGCGCCTCCATGCTCTGGTGGGACGAGGGCTTCTGCCGGCTGCTCGCCGGCTCCGGCCGATTCGTCATTCGCTACGACCACCGCGACACCGGCCGGTCCACGACCTATGAGCCCGGCCGTCCCGGCTACACGGCGGCCGAGCTTGCAGTGCTCGACGGCTACGCGCTCCCGGCCGCGCACCTCGTCGGCGTGTCGGCCGGCGGCGCCATTGCGCAGCTGCTCGCGCTCGACTTTCCCGACCGCGTCCTCTCGCTGGCGCTGATCAGCACCTCGCCGGCGACCGCCGGTGACCGCGATCTGCCGCCGCCGAGCAGCGAGCTCATGCGCTTCTGGCGCACGGCAACCGTCGACTGGTCGGATCCCGAGTCGGTGATCGACTACCTCGTCGCATACATGCGCGTGCTCGCTGGAGACCAACGCCGCTTCGAGGACGACGCGGCGCGCGCCCTCGTCCGTGCAGAGGTCGAACGCGCCTACGACTTCGCCGCACGACGGAACCACGATCGCGTCACAGACGGCGACCGGGAGCGCGAGCCGCTCTCGTCGATCGCGGCGCCGACGCTCGTCATCCACGGCACCGCCGACCCGATGTTCCCGCTCGCGCACGGCAAGGGCCTCGCGGCCGAGATACGCGGCGCGCAGCTCCTCCAACTCGAAGGAGCCGGGCACGGCCTGTATCGGGCGGACTGGGGAACCGTCGTCCGCGCGATCGCCGACCAAATCGAGTCCTAGACCTCACAGACGCTGTCGCCTGCACGTTCTACATTCGAGAGATGGCACGCACCATCGTCGACAGCCCCATCGGCCCGCTCGGGCTCGTCGCTTCCGACGAAGGCTTGCACACCGTGCTCTTCCACAGCCAGGGTCTTCGCGCAGAAGGCCGGTCGCCGGTGCTCGCCGAGGCCGCCGCACAGCTCGACGCGTACTTCGCCGGCGAGCTCGTGACGTTCGAGCTTCCGTTAGAGCTGCACGGAACCGAGTTCCAGCGCCGCTGCTGGCTCGCGCTCGCGTCGATCCCGTACGGGCAGACGGTGAGCTACGGCGAGCAGGCGCGCCGGCTCGGGCTCGGCAGCGACGCGGCGAGGGCGGTCGGGGCCGCAAACGGGCAGAACCCGCTTCCCATCGTCCTGCCGTGTCACCGCGTGATCGGGGCGGACGGCTCGCTCACCGGCTTCGGTGGAGGACTGGAGACGAAGCGCTTCCTCCTCGAGCACGAAGGCGCGCTCCTGCCGCTCGGCTAGCCGGAGGCGTGCTGGAGGGATGCCCGGACCTTCGCCGGCGTGAGCGCCCCGTGCGACGCGGGCAGGCACGTGTTCACGACGTGCAGGACCGTCGGCGAGTGCACGTCGATGCCCTGAGCCTGCACCATCTCGACCGACAGCTCGCCCTGTGCGGTCGGATCGGGGAAACGAGAGACGCCGTGGCTGCGCATGCACCGTGCAAACGACAGCTCGTCGGCGAGCCGCGTGCGTAGCTGCTGGGCCGATTCCCCCGAGCTGCTGCCGTGGCTCGGAAGCAGGTGATCGCACGCGGCGAGCGCCGCCTGGAAATGCGGCGTCCCGCTGCCGAACTGGTGGATTGTCAGCTTGACGTTCCCTCCGACGAAGCGCTGCGGATCGGGGAAGCTTGGCACGCCGTTGGAGCGCATGCACTGCGAGAACGCGAGCAGCGCTGCTTGCGAGACGGTCGCAGTCGTCGTCGTGCTCGCCTGCGGCGAGCCTCCACCGCCGCAGCCCGCGACGAGCGCCGAGAAGGCGGCGATAACGACGAGAATGAATGCGCGAAGACGCATCTCAGACCGTGCGCAGCGCTTCGGTCGGTGAGAGGCGTGCGGCGCGGACGGCCGGCAGCAGCCCGGCGACGGCGCCGATGAGGAGCGCGGCTCCCAGACCGCCGGCCCAGGCGGTGGTGGGAATCGAGATCTGCCAGTGCTTCGTCATCGCGTAGACCGCGGTGGAGACGACGCCGGCGCTGACGCCGACGGCGCCGCCGATGAGGGCGAGCAGGATCGCCTCCGCGAGGAACTGGGTGCGGATGTCCCTCCGGGTGGCGCCGAGCGACCGGCGAAGCCCGATCTCGCTCCGCCGCTCGAGAACCCCGATCAGCATGATGTTCGCGACGCCGACGGCGCCGACGAGCAGCGACACCGCCCCGAGCCCGAGGAAGAGGCTGTTGAGCGCGCCCTGCGCCTCCGCCCGCGCCGTGAGGGCGGCCGAGGGCTGGCTGACCTGCACCTCGTTCGGCGCCTCCGGGTTCGCCGTCGCGCCGAGCACGTCGTAGACCGCGGCCGTCTGGCTCGTGACCGAGCGGACGTAGATCGTCGTCGGATGGCCGTCGAAGCCGAGATAGCGCTTCGCCGCCGGGAAGCCGACGAGCACCGACGAGTCGATCTCGGGGGCGAGCGTGGCGGAGTCGAGGATGCCGGCGAGGTAGAACCACATGCCTCCGAGCCAGATGCGCTCGCCAGGGTAGAGACGGTCGATGCCGAGGCGTTGCGCCGCGGCGTAGCCGAGCACGGCCACCGGCTCCCGCGCCGTCGCCGCGTTGAGATATGTCCCCGCTGCGATCGTCGCGCCGACGGTTCGCGGCAGGTCGAGGCTCGCCGCCTGAACGGAGAGGGCATTCGTGTTGACGGAGGGGATGAGCGGGCTGCGATAGGCATTGGCGCTCGTCGAGCCCGTGTACTGCACCTGCTCGACGGGACCGATGCGGGAGATCATCCCGGGCGCGGCGAGGGGAAGCTCCGCGGTCTGGCCGAACAGCGTCTGCCCGTTCTGGACCGTGAGGAGATTCGTCCCGAGCTTGTCGATCTGGGCGAGAAGACCGGCCTGCGACGAGGAGGAGAGTCCGAGCACCGCAACGATCGCGGCGACGCCGATGGCGATCCCCAGGGCTGAGAGCGCCGCCCGCATGCGCCGCGTGCGCAGCCCAACGCTCGCGACGCGCGCGAGGTCGGAGAAGTGCAGCCGCGGCGACTCGAGGGTGCTCATCCGCGCGGCAGGTTCAAGAGCGCCACGGCTGCCCGCACGGCGCCCGTCTGCACGACGACGGCATACCCGCCCGTGCTCGCGTTGGCAGTGAACGGCGGCGCAACGGCGATGCCCTTGCCGTTCGTCTTCATGCGGACGATGCGACTTGCACGCTTCTTCCCGCGCACGAAGCGTCCGCTCGGTCCCGCTTTCGGGGCCGTGAACGTGACGGTCGCCCCTGTGACCGGATTGCCGTTCTCGTCCGTGACGGTGACGGCGAGCGGAATCGAGAATCGCGTTCCGACGGCGGTCGACTGACCGTCTGCCGCGCCCCTCGCGATGCTGCTCGGCGCGGCCGCGACGTTGGCGAGGGTGTACTCGTCCGGCTGCGCGCCTGCCGCACCGGCCGTCGCGGTGAACGTGCCGGCTGTCTTGTTCGCGACCAGCGCCGGTGAGGTGGCGAGCCCGGTCGCGTCGGTGAGCGCAGCCGCCTGGCCGGCTCCACCAACGAAAGCGGCGCCGGCGCCGCTGTCGGCTGACGCGATCGAGAAGTTGACGGTCGCACCCTCGATCGGCCTGCCGGTGGAGTCGAGCAGTCGCGCCTGCAGCACCGACCGGTAGCGGGTGCCGACCGTCGCTTCGAGGTCGCGCGTCGTCGCCTTCTGAAGCGTCGTCGTCGCGGCGTGGTTGTCGAGATCGAACGTCGCGACGGTCGAGACGCCGGCGGTGGATGCAGTCGCGGTGAAGCGTCCCGGAATGCCGTTCGCGACGAAGGGCGGCGACGTGGCGAACCCGTTCGAGTCGGTGAGCGCGCTCGGCTCGCCGCCGAGGAAGCTCGCGCCCGCGCCGGTGGGGCCGGGGACGAGCGCGAAGGCGACGGTCACACCCTGCACCGGATTTCCGTTCGCGTCGGTGACGCGCGCCTGAAGCGGCTGGCCGTAGCCTGCGCCGACCGTGGCTTCCTGACTCGTCGTACCGGTGGACACGATCGAGGCGGGAAGGCCGTTGGCGGTGTTCGAGAGCGAGATCCCGACGGAGCCGTAATCCGAGTGCGCGTCCACGGCGTAGTCGCCGACCGTGTAGTTGGCGGTGAACGACGGCGCGGTCGCGGTGCCCTCGGCGTCGGTGCCGACGTACGCCTCGCGCGATCCGCTGCTCGCGAAGATGCCGCTCGCCCCGCTTCCCGGCGCGTCGAAATTGACCGTGACACCGGCCAGGTTGCCGGTGAGCGGGCAGCCGTTCGTGTTCGCGAGCCTGACCTGCAGGGTCTGGCCGAACGGCTTGCCGAGCTGCGCCTGCTGGCCGCTTCCGCCCGCGAGCACGAGCTCGTTCGGCGAGTTGGTCGTCGGGCATGCGCTCACGCTCGCGCGCGCACTGCTGCCGGCGACGGTCAGCGCAGCGCCAACCGCACAGATGACGAGCACCCGCTTCATGTCGTGTCCTCCTTGCGCGTGTCGGCGACGATGCGTCCGTCAAGCAGCTGGATCCGCCCCGGGCAGCGGTCGGCGATCGCGTGCTCGTGGGTGATGACGACGATCGTCGCGCCGCGACCGTTGAGGTCGTCGATCAGCGCCATGATCTGCTCGCCGGTAGCGCTGTCGAGATTCCCGGTCGGCTCGTCGGCGAGCACGATCGCCGGGGAGCCGACGAGCGCGCGCGCGATGGCGACGCGCTGTCGCTCGCCGCCCGAGAGCTGCGTCGGACGCGCCTTCAGCCGCTCGCCGAGGCCGACGGCGGCCAGCGCGTCTGCTGCGTGCTCGCGCCGCTCTCGCGCGGGAGCTCCGGTATAGAGGAGCCCGTCGGCGACGTTCTCGAGCACGGTCGAATGCTCGGCGAGGAAGAACTGTTGGAAGACGAATCCGATCCGAGTCGCACGCACCGTCGCGAGCTCGCGGTCGCTCAGCTCGGAGACGTCGAGACCCGTGACGCGCACGCTCCCCGAGGTCGGGCGCTCGAGCGTGCCCATGAGATGCAGGAGCGTCGACTTGCCCGAGCCCGACGGGCCGACGATCGCGACGAGCTCACCAGCCGCGATGCTGAAGCTCACCCCCTGCAGCGCCGCCACCGGCGGTTCGGAGCCGTAGGTCTTGGTCACCTGCTCGAGCTCGAGGACGGGCACGGAAGCCGGAGGACGCAGCGGCGGAATGGCGAGTGTCGTCGCTTCGCTCCTCATGACTCGGACGGCACCACCACGCGCTGACCGGCCGCGAGCCCGTCGCCGGACACCTGCACCATGCCGGCGGAGTCGTCGAACAGTCCGACGGCGACGCCGACCAGCTGATGGTCGCCCGTCGGCTTCACCTCCTCCACGGCATAGCCGCCGCCGGCGAGCGCGACGAGCGCGTTGACGGGCACGGCGAGCACGTCGCGAACGGTCCCGGTCGTGATCGAGACGTCCACCGGCGCCTGATCGAGCCGGCCCGTCGCCGCCGGATGATCGGCGGTGACGTCCACCTCGATCGTCGGCGAGCTCGAGCCGCTGCTCTGATCGCTCGGCGTCGTCGCGACCGTCCCGACGTAGGAGACGTGCCCCGGCGTGGTCGAGTTGTCCGGAAGCGTGATCACGACCGGGTCGCCGACCTTGATGCTCGACTGCTGCGATGCGTCCAGCGCGATCGTCACGACGCGGCGCATCGAGGTGACACCCAGCACGGCGCCCGGCTGCACCGCCGAGCCCTCCGTCGGCGTGACGCTCGTCACGCGGACCGCGCCCGGCTCGAACACGACCGATCCCAGCGGCAGCCGGCCGGTCGCCGTCACGTGATGCTGCGACTGGAACCGCTCGACCGCGAGCGCGGTCGCCGACGTGAACGCGTCGCCGCTTGGCGCGCCGTAGCCGCGCAGGTTTCGATTCAGCTGGGCGACGTCCGCACCGGGCGGCATCCCGGACATGAATGCGCGCGAAGCCGGAACGCGACCGTAGAAGAGGAAGGCAGGCTGACCGTCGATCGCGTACAGCGGCCGGCCCCGGCGGACGACCTGTCCCACCGTCGGCAGCATCGTGTACACCGCGTTCTGCCCGTACGTCGCCGCCGACGCCTCGCCCTGGGAGAGCGTCGCCGCCGCGGCCGCGAGTGCCCGCTCGTCTGCCTGCACCTTGCCGGTCGCGCTGGTGACGTTCTGCCGGTCCGTCGTCACGGCCTGCGCGTCGGTCGCGCACGGGCCCGCGCTGCCGCCGCTCGGTTGCGAGCCTCCGGCCTCGGCCGCGTTGGCGCCACGGCATTCGACCGCGATCTCGTGCAGGTCCGCCTGCAGCGTCGCTTGCGCCTGTGCGAGTGCACGCCGGTCGTCGGCCAGCGTCTGCTCCGCCGCCGCAGCCGACTGCTGCGCCTGCGCGAGCGTGGCCGGCGCGGTCCCGCCCGGTACGGACACGGTGGAGGAGTCGGCGTAACCGAGCGTCGCGCTCACCTGTGTCTGCTGCGACAGATCCTGCCTCGCGATCGTCGCGGTGGATGTCGCGGCTCCGTTGTCGGAGGGCCCGTTCGCGGCGGGGGAGCTGCCCGTGAACGGATCCGTCAACGCCACCGCGATGCCGGCCACGACGAGCAGAACCGCGGCGCCGGCGAGTAGCCGCCGTCTCATCGAATCAACCACCGGCCTTCGCCGCGCCCGTCCCCTGCGTCTGCGCCCCCTTGAAGGGCAGGTACTTCCCGCAGGCTTGCTGGGCCTTCTTGAACGTGGGGTTGGTCGGGGAGAGATCGCTCCCCGGATGGACGGAGAGCCGAAGGCCGCCGCCCGAGGGGTCGGGGAAGTCCTTGAGCCCGTGCGCGCGCATGCAGGTCGCGAAGGCGAGGAGCTTCTGCTGTTGCTGCGCGATCTGCGCCGGCGTCGGCTGGCCGCCGTTGGGCAGGAGCTTCGCGCAGGCGCTGCGCGCGGACTGGAACGCCGGCGATCCCGGGTCGATCCCCATCCCGGAATGGATCGAGATCACGCCCTGGCTGCTCGGGTCGGGGAAGTTCGTGATCCCGTGCTTGCGCATGCAGGCGGAGAACTTCGGCCCGTCCTTCGTGCCGACGTTCATCCCGATCTGGAACTGGCCGTTCGCGCCGCCCGGCGTGCCGAGCTTCCCGGGCGCCGCCGGGCTGCTCTCCGTCGTGGTCGCCGGCGTGGTGCCGGCGGCATTCGTGCCGAGGTTCGCAACCCCGGGGGAGCCTCCGCCCCCGCCGCACCCGGCCGCGACGAGCGCGAACCCGGCGACCGCGACGGCGGAAACGAGGACGAATGGGCGACGGCGCATGTCTTTAGCTCCTTCTCATCCGGAAGAGGTCGACTGCGCAGAAGGAATAGACGCGATCCGGTTACAGCGGGGACACGAGAGCTGTTACCTGCGTGTAACCGCCGCTGGTGCATCCTTGATGCCGGCAGAGGGAGGCTGAACCGCACGTGCGGGTACTCGTCGTCGAAGATCACAGAGAGCTCGGAGCGACGATCGCCGTCGGGCTGCGCCGCGAAGGCATGGCCGTCGACATCGCCTTCGACGGCGAAGACGCGCTGCGGCACGCAGCACGCGACAGCTACGACGTCATCCTGCTCGACCGCGACCTGCCGAAGATCCACGGCGACGAGGTGTGCCGCGTGCTCGTCGCTCGCGGGTCGAGCTCGCGCGTGCTGATGCTCACCGCCGCCGGCACGATCGAAGACCGTGTCGACGGCCTCGGTCTCGGCGCCGACGACTATCTCCCCAAGCCGTTCGCCTTCGCCGAGCTGGTCGCGCGCATTCGCGCCCTCGCCCGCCGCACCCAGACGGCCCGCGCGCCGCTCATCGTGCGCGGCGATCTTCGGCTCGACACCGTGCAGCGCGTCGCCACCCGCGCGGGTCGCCGCCTCGAGCTCAGCAGCAAGGAGCTCGCCGTGCTCGAGCTCCTGCTCAGGGCAGACGGCGCCCCCGTCCCCACGCGCGAGCTGCTCGCGCGCGGCTGGGACGAATACGTCGACGCCGACGGCAGCGTCGTGAAGGTCACCATCAGCCGGCTCCGCCGGAAGCTCGGCGACCCACCGGTGATCGAGACCGTCCCGCACGGCGGCTACCGGATCGAACGATGAGGCCCCGCCTGCCCGCGCCGACGATCCGCCTCCGGCTCACGCTCATCTACGGCGGCCTCTTCACGCTCTCGGCCGCGGCTCTGCTCGCGATCACCTTCGTCCTCGTCAACCACCAGTACACGGGCAACTTCTTCATCAGCTCCGGGCGACTGGGCGTCGTCGCTTCGCAAGGCGTGGGAAACCTCGAGGTGAGACCCTTGCCACCGAAAGGGTTCGTGGTGACGGCGGGCCAGAAGACGCTCATAGCCTCCCGGAAGGTCGCGCTCGCCGCAGCGCAAGGCCAATCCGACGCCGCGTTGCACAAGCTGTTCGTCGACTCCGCGTTCGCGCTCGCGCTGATGTCCGTGCTCTCCCTCTGGCTCGGCTGGGTGATCGCCGGCCGTGCGCTTCGCCCGGTGCGCACGATCACCGACGCCGCCCGCGACATCTCCGCCAGCAACCTCCACCGCCGGCTGGCCCTGCAAGGGCCCGACGACGAGCTCAAGCGGCTCGGCAACACCGTCGACGGCCTGCTTGCCCGCCTCGAGACGTCCTTCGAAGCGCAGCGTCAGTTCGTGGCGAACGCCTCGCACGAGCTGCGCACGCCGCTCACGCTCGAGCGAACGCTGCTCGAGCTCGCGCTGAGCGATCCGAACGCGAGCATCGACTCCTACCGGCATACCTGCGAGCAGCTGCTCGCCGTCGGCGAGCAGCAGGAGCAGCTGATCGACGCGCTGCTCACGCTCTCGCGCAGCCAACGCGGCATCGACAGTCGTCAGCCGGTGGATCTCGCCGCCATCACGGCGACTGCAGTCGCCGCCGCAGATCACGGAGGGCTCGTCGTCGACACGGCGCTCCGGCCGGCGAGCACGAGCGGCAATCCGCGCCTCGTCGAGCGTCTCGTCGCCAACCTCGTCGGCAACGCAATCCGTCACAACGTCGACGGCGGCACCGTCAGCCTCTCCACCGAGACGCGCGACGGTCACGCCGTCCTCGCCGTCTCGAACACGGGCCCGAAGATCCCGGTGCGCGAGCTGGAGCGGATCTTCCGGCCGTTCCAGCGGCTCGACCCGACGCGGACGACGGGCGCGAACGGCTTCGGTCTCGGCCTCTCCATCGTCCAGGCGATCGCCGACGCGCACGACGCGACGATCACGACCACCGCCCCGCCGGACGGCGGCCTTCACATCGAGGTCAGGTTCCGCGCAGCGGCGGCCTCCTGAACGCCGCTCAGGCGCTCGCGTCGCAGAGCAGACGCAGACGCGTCAGCCCGGAGGCGGGCCGCGGCCTGTGGTCGGCTGCCAGCAGCGCTGCCCGGAGAGCGGCGAGCTCGCTCTCGCTCGGGAGCAGCTGCATGCGAATGCCGGCGAGGCGGAGCGCCGAGATCTCCTCGGCGATCGAGTCCGCTCCGGGCGATCCCAGCGCGGCGAGCGCCTGCAGGAGGCGGCTGATCTCGTCCTGCATGAGCGGGACGGTGCCGCGGGCGATGGTGACCTCGACGCGCGGCGCCGCGGATGCCGACGCCGATGTCATGCGCCGACCTGCGGATCGTTCAGATTCGGGCGGGCGTCGGGCTCGACGGTCATGCCCTCACCGGGATTGTCACGCTGGGCTTCCTTGCGAGCCTTCTTGCGTTCGCGCTTCTCCTTCACAGCGAGCTCACGGGCCCGCTTGGCCATCGTCTCCGGTCTCCTTGAAGCCATGAGCCTCCTCTGTCGCGACGAAAGTGAAGAGCTGCGGGGCCGCGCGGCCCCGCAACTCGAATCGGTCTAGCCGACGAGCTCGACGCTCTTCGCCTCGGGGCCCTTCGCTCCCTCGGCTGCCTCGAACTGCACCTTCGCGTTCTCCGCGAGGGACTTGTAGCCCTCGCCGAGGATCGCGCTGTGGTGAACGAACAAGTCCTTGCCGCCTTCATCGGGGGTGATGAACCCGTACCCCTTGTCGGCGTTGAACCACTTGACGGTTCCGGTTGCCATAGAAAAAACACCTCCTCCACTGCTCAGGAACGGGCAGAGGAGGCGCGTCGCGCGCATCCGGTACTCGCTCAGGTAGTGCCGACAGGGTACCAGGCCCGAGACCGGGCTCAGTAGCGGCGGCGCCGATCGGCGGAGTCGTAGATCTGGCGTCCGCAGCGCGGGCACGAGGTCGACGCGGGGAACAGCCGCAGCCGCTTTCCGCAATGCGGACAGCTCCAACGGCGGGTGTAGCGCTGCCTGAGGGCGTCGAGCACGCTAGTGGCCGAGGATCAGCGGTCGCCGTTGCGCAAGCGAGTAGCCGGCGCCGCAGAGCGCTGCCGCGCTCGCGCTCATGATCAGCAAGAGCGTGGACGCGAGCGAGAAGTTGACCGCGATGTCCTTGCCGACTCCGAGTGCGAAGAGAACACCGGCCGTCGCTCCCGCGTTGGCGACGGCGCCGCCCGCCGTGATCGGGACGACGCCCGCGGCGGCGCTGAGGCAGATGACGCAGAGCGCCGTCGTCGGCGAGAACGCGAAGCCGAGCGCACTGAGAAGCAGCGCGCTTCCGACGGCGCGCGTGGTCCAGCACAGGAAGAGATACACGCCTGCGATCGACGCGCTCCTGCGGCCCTCACGCGTCCGGTGGGCCGAGACGTGCTCGGCGACGGTGTGCAACCGGCGGCTGCGGCGCAGCAGCGGCAGCCGCACGAGACGCGCGCTCCCGATGAGCAGGCCGGTGCAGGCGAGGCCGAAGGCGACGACGATGAGCAGCGGGCCGCGGAAGTCGGCCGAGCTCGTCGCCGTCGCGGAGATCGACAACGGCAACATCGCGACGGCGTCCACCATCCCGAGGGACACGATCGAGAGCGCGACCGCCTCGAGCCCGATCCTGACTCCCTTGAGCCTGCGCAGAGTCCCGATCTTGACGAAGTAGTCGAGGCGGAACGGCAGCACCGCCCCACTCGCCGCAGCCGCACCGACCGAAGCGAGGCAGCGGGCCTGGTCGGGCTGCTGCTCGCGCGGGAACAAGCGGTGCCAGCCGCGGGCGCGCAGGACGAAGCTCGCGAAGTAGCAGACCGCGGCGCACGCGACGTACGCCGCACTCGCGCGCGCGAGCGGCCAGCTCGAACCGGTGAGGCGCTGTCCGACGAGCACGCAGGCGGTCACCGTCACCGCTGCGAATACCGCGCCGGTCAGCCATCGCCGTCTGGACAATCCGCTCCCTTCGACCGCGGTCGGTGTGCGAGTCGCAAAGGAACGGCCGGAGCCCTCGGCGGCTTGGTCTGACTCATCGTAGCGCCGATTCGGGCGAGATCGGCGTATGCGACAATGTGAGGGCGCGCGGGACGTGCGCGGTCGCCGTCGAGGCAGCTCATCCTCTTCGACTTCCACAGGCACGGAGAGGAGCAGGATGGAGAGCGCCGCGACAATCGACGGCATCCGGGCCAGACCGCGGCTCCGCGGCGTCCTGCACGCTGTCGGCTTCGTCGTCGCCTGCATAGTCGGCGCGTTCTTCGTCGGCGCGACGGACGGCAAGCGGCTGGTGGCGGCGGCCGTCTTCGCGGGCTCCGCCGTGGCGATGCTCGGCGCGAGCGCGCTCTATCACCGCATCTGGTGGAGCGCGCGCGCGCGTCCGCTCATGCGGCGCGTCGATCATGCGGGGATCTACGTGCTCATCGCGGGAACGTACACCCCCGTCGGCTTGCTCAGCTTGCACGGAAGCCTGCAGCGAACGGTGCTCGGCATCGTGTGGGCCGGCGCCGCCGCTGCGATCGTCACGAAGATCTGCTGGGTGGGCGCACCGAAGTGGCTGTCCGCCGTCTTCGGGATCACGCTCGGCTGGATCGGAATCGCCGCAATGCCGCAGCTCGCGCACAGCGCCGGACCGGCCGCGGTCGCGCTCATCGGCGCCGGCGGCATCGCGTACACACTCGGCGCGATCGTCTACGCCCGCCGCCGCCCGGATCCCGTTCCGGCGGTCTTCGGCTACCACGAGGTCTTTCACGCGCTGACGCTCGTTGCGCTCGGCTGTCAGTACGTCGCCATCGCACTCTTCGTCGTAAAGGTGGGCTGAACATGGAAGGCTCGATGCTCTGGTTCAACGTCGATAAGGGCTACGGATACATCCAGACCGACGAGGACGAGCGGTTGTACGTCGACAGGAGCGGGTTCGCACCCGGACACGAGCCGCCCGCCCGTTGCAAGGGCGCCGCGGTCACCTTCCAGCGGCAGGCACTCGAGGGAGATCCGCGTGCGGTCGACGTCGCCTTCGTCGTGCAGGGAGAGGCGCGGCGGGCTCGGTTGCGTCACTCTCGCGGGGGTAGCTCGCTCTAACCGGCGGGGATATCATCGGGCGATGCTCGTCCGGGTCGTGGGACTGGTCGTGGCGCTCCTCTGCGTCGGGGGCGCAGCAAACGCAGCGGCGCCTGCGTCTCCGTGCAAGCTCGCCACCACCGCGCAGGTGAAGGCCGCGTTCGGTGGCACCGTCGGCGCCGGCAAGGTCGACACCAGCCTGCCGAGCGCTCCGACGTGTCACTTCAAGGTGACGCACTCGAACCTCGGGCGGAGCGGCGAGGCGGTCGTCTTCGTCACGCCGGGACAGAGCGCGGCCACCTTCAAGCTCGCAAAGAAGTACGTACCCGGCGCAGTCACGGTGCCGGGCGTCGGGACGGCTGCTTTCTACAATCCGCACACGACGTCGATCGAGCTGCTGAAGGGCAACGCCGTCGCGAGTGCGCAAGGCATCTTCCTCGGCGCGGACGCAGCCAAGGTCAAAGCCGACGTCATCGTGCTGGCGAAGGCCGTCGCGAAGAATCTCTAACGCGGAGAGCCGCACACGACGTGCGTCTCGCCGCCCATGAACCCGGCGCGGATGACGGTCGTGCATCCCGGAGGAGCTCCGTGGTGGCCACCGCTCAGGAGGACGGCGACAGGGGTGAGCGCCACCGCCAGCAGCGCCACGGCACCGATGAACCACACGTCACGGCGCCTGACGCGCCGCCGGAGGCGCTCACTCTCTGCCGGCATGCCTAGAAACGCACCGCCACGCCGCGGGGGAGGACGATGACCGGACAGCCCGAGAGCTCGATGAGGTAGTCGGCAGCGGCGCTGATCGTGACGCGACCGTTCACCGTTCCCGGCTTCGAGCCGACGACGACGAGCTCGGGCACGTGCCCCGGGCCGTCGACGACCTCCGCCCCCAGCTTCTGCGCGAGGGCCTCGGCGGTCTCGCGTGTCGTCGGGTCGCCGTCCTCGCTGATCGCGCGGATGGTCGCGATCGGCTTGTGGTTTGCGTCCGCATAGCCGGAGGGCGCCAGTGCGAGCGCGATCGGGCCGCCGTCGAGCAGACGCTTGGCCGTCGCCTGCGGGTCGACGTGACCGCGTGCCGTCCGGTACTCGGAGCCGAACACGATCATCTCCGCACCGCGCGAGAGCACGAGCTCGCGCAGTCCCTCCGCGGTCGACGGGTTGTCGACGACGTGGAACGGAACGTCGGTCGGCGAGTCCGGCTCGGGCTCGCGGCGGTGGCTGACGTACGCGAGCTCGAGCGACGCGCCCGCCCCGGCCAAGAGGCGGCCGAGGGCGAGCGCGTCGCGATCGTTGTCGGTTCCGTCGTACGAGACGATGACGGTCGTCACGTCGCCGGCGCCGCCTCCGCCGACTGGGCCGCGATGGCGTGGGCCAGCGCGCCGGCCGGGATGCCGGACGGATAGGCGAGCGACGGGATGTCCGAGGGATAGACCTCGTGGCCGTGCACTGCGAGGTCGCCCATCTCCATGTCCTCGTCGCTCATGCGCAGCGGCACGAACAGGCCGACGAGCTTGAGCAGGACGAACGTCCCCACCCCGGAGAAGCCGATCACCCAGGCAGCCGCGAGCGCCTGCCATTTCAGGAGGTGCAGGCCGCCCGTGACGGAGACGCCCGGAACGATCTGCATCGCCGAGTCGGCAAGGAGGCCGGTGAGGAGGCCGCCGAAGAGCCCGGCGAATCCGTGCGTGTACACGACGCCGAGCGTGTCGTCGACGTTGCGGAACGGACGGAGCAGCGCGAGGTAGTTGTACGCGACGTATACGAGCACCGCGGCGGACGCGCCGATGGCGATCGCTCCGAAGCCGTTGACGAATCCCGCCGCCGGCGTGATCGCGACGAGGCCGACGATCATGCCGTTGACGCTGCCGATGAGCGACGGCTTGCGCTTCGTCGCGTAATCGCAGCCGACCCACACGAGGAATGCGACCGCCGTCGCGAGGTTCGTGTTCAGAACCGCTGACGCCGCGTCGGCTCCCGCGTTGTACGGATCGCCTCCGTTGAAGCCGTTCCAGCCCATCCAGAGGAGGCCGGCGCCGACCGCGACCATGGCGAGGTTGTTCGGCGCGTCGACCTCGCGGTCGCGCGCCAGGCGCGGGCCGATCACCCACGCGGCGATGAAGCCGGAGACGCCGGCGGAAAGGTGGATCACGTAGCCGCCGCTGAAGTCGACCGCCCCGTGGTGCGCGAAGTAGCCGCCTCCCCAGATGAGGAATGCATTGATCGTGTACACGCACGATCCCCACAGGACGACGAACGGGATCCACGCCTTGAAGTTCACGCGGCCGAGGACGGAGCCGAGCATGAGGATCGGCGTGATTCCCGCGAAGACGAGCTGGAAGTAGACGAGCGACGACTGCGGGAAGTCCGTCTTCCCGACGAGGGGAATGTTCCCCTGCCCCTGCAGCGACTTGTGGTCGAGCACGTGCCCGGGCTGGCCGACGAAGTTCCCGAAGAAGCCCGAGTGCGACAGGCCGTGCCACGGGTTGCCGAAGCCCATCTTGTACCCGTAGAGCACCCACTCGACGAGCACGAGGGCAAACGCGACGAACGCGAGCATCATCGAGTTCACCGACCAGCGCTTCTGCATCACGCCGCCGTACAGGACGACGAGACCGGGAACGCTCATCAGCCCGACGAACGTCGCTGCCGTGAGCTGCCAGGCGTTGTCGCCCGGGTTCAGCCATTGCGGGTACAGCATCGACCTCTCCCCTCGTCTTGGTCCAACAAAAAAGCCCCAGGACTCGACGAGTCCTGAGGCGACACTGCCTCCGCGGGGCTTCTTTGCCGACCGCGTGGGCAGGAGGATACACCGCTCTTCGGCCGGATCGGCGAAGAAACCGGTCAACCTCGGCGACCGCCGGACGTACAGTTGCGCGATGGAGATCGTCGAGCGCGAGGCTCGCGCGGCCCGCGAGGCGCTCGCGCACGTGACGGACGCACGCGTCGACGCGGGGCTCGACCGCGTCGTCGAGCTCCTGTCCGAACGGGCCGAAGGGATCCTCGCTGCGAACGCCGCCGACCTCGAGGCCGCCGACATCGACGAGGGTGCCCGCGACCGGCTCCGGCTCGACGCCGGACGGCTCGAAGGGATCGCGGACGGGGTGCGCGCGACCCGTGCGCTTCCTCCGCTCGAGCGCGACCTGCGCACGTGGACGCTCGCGAACGGGCTCGTCGCGTCGGAGCGGCTCATCCCCGTCGGCGTCGTCGGTGCGAACTTCGAGGCGCGGCCGAACGTGGCCGTCGACATCGCGACGCAGGTGCTGAAGAGCGGGAACGCCGTCGTCCTGCGCACCGGTGCGGCCGCGCTCCGCACCGTGACGGAGCTCGTCGACACCGTGTTGCGGCCGGCGCTCGGCGATGCCGTCGGGCTCGTGCGCACGGCGGGCCATGACGGCGCGGAGGCGCTCGTCTCGCTGCCGGAGCTCATCCCGCTCGTCATCCTCCGAGGCAGCGGCGCGTCCACCGCGTCTCTCGCCCGCCGCGCCGCGGAGCACGGAGTCCGCGCGCTCGCGCACGCGGAAGGAGGCGGCGTGCTCTACGCCCACGCCGCGGCCGACCCGGTCAAGCTCGAGCGGCTCGTGCGCGCGAGCCTCGACCGGCTCGGGGTCTGCAACCGTCTCAACCTCGCGCTCGCGGACAACGACGAGCTGGCGGAGGTCGTGGCGCGCGTCTGCGGCGAGCTCGGCATCGACGTCGCGGACGAGCTGCCGCCGAGCCGCGAATGGGCGTCCGAGCCCGGGCGCGTCGGCACGATCACGCTGCGCCGCGTGGGCGGCGTGGAAGAGGCGGTGCGCGCGGCGAACGAGGAGACATCGGGCCTTGCAGCCGCGATCGTGACCGAGGACCGCAACGCGGCGGAACGCTTCCTCGACGGCTACCGCGGGACGGCCGCCTTCTGGAATGCGCCGACGCGCTTCGCCGACGGCTTCGCACTTCTGGGAACGCCGGAGACCGGGATCAGCGTCGACCGCTTTCCCGGCCCGCGCGGGCCGGTGACGTATCGCGATCTCTGCCTCCGTCAGTACCGGGTCGTCGGAGACGGCACGCAGCACCGGTGACGGTCGTCGTGAAGCTCGGGTCGTCGCTCGTCACCGACGGCGCCGGCCGCATCCGCCGTTCGGTGCTTGCGGCGCGCGCGGCCGACGTGGCGGAGATCTCCGAGCCCGTGTGCATCGTCTCCTCCGGCGCAATCGCGCTCGGGCTGCCGCTGCTCGGCATGGCGCAGCGCCCGCGCTCGACGCCGCAGCTCCAGGCGGCGTCCGCGGCCGGCCAGGTGCGCCTGCAGCTCGCGTGGGAGGCGGCGTTCCGCGCCCATGGATTGCGCGTGGCGCAGGTCCTCCTCTCCGCCGGCGATCTCGCCGAGCGCGCGACGTATCTCAACGTGCGCAACGCGTTGAACGCGCTGCTGAAGCTCGGCGCGGTCCCCGTCGTGAACGAGAACGATGCGACGGCGACCGACGAGATCACCTTCGGCGACAACGACGCGCTCGCGGCGCAGGTGGCCGTTCTGCTCGGAGCACGGCTGCTCGTCCTGCTCACGGAGGTCGACGGCGTCTACAGCGCGAGCGCGGAGCTCCTCACGAGCGGCGACGCCGTCGACGACGCCTCGCTCGGCCCGGGCAGCGCACTCGGGCGGGGCGGGATGACGAGCAAGGTGACCGCGGCGCGGCTCGCGGCCGCGGCCGGCATCCCGACCGTGATCGCGTCCGGCCGCGGGCCCGGAGTCGTCGGCTCGATCGCGGCGGGAGAGGCCCGTGGCACGGCGTTCGCGGCCGCGGCGAAGCAGGCGAGCGCCTTCAAGCTGTGGCTGCGGCACGCGAAGCCGGCGGCCGGGAGGCTCGTGCTCGACGACGGCGCGCGCGACGCGATCCTCACCGGCGGCCGCAGCCTGCTCGCCGTCGGAGTGGCCGAGTGCGACGGCGCATTCGAGGAGGGCGACGCGGTCGAGCTGGTCGCGTCGGACGGCACCGTGCTGGGCAAGGGCATCGCCGGCGCGGGCGCCGCCGAGCTCCGCGGCCGGCCGCGCGGCGTCGAGGCCGTGCACCGAGACCGTCTCGTCCTGTACTAGGAAAGGGTCTCGATGATCGCCTCGGCGATCACGCGCATCGGCCGCCCGGACGTCTGGCTCGCGCGGCGCAGTCGCACGAACGCGTCCTGCTCGCTCAGGCCCTGGTGCTCCATGAGCAGGCCCTTGGCCCGCTCGATCGCCTTGCGCGCCGCGAGCGCGTCGGCGAGGGTGTCGGCCTGCTCGCGCACGGCCGAGAGCTGGTCGAAGCGGGCGCGCGCGGTCGCGATCGCGGGCAGGAGATCCTCCTCGCGGAACGGCTTCGCGAGATAGCCGTACACGCCGGCCTCCGCGGCGCGGCGAACGAGGCTTCGCTCGGTGAACGCGCTCACGATCACGATCGGCATCGGCCGCTCGTCGAGGATCCGGCGCGCCGCCTCGATCCCGTCGAGTCGCGGCATCTTCACGTCCAGGACCGCGAGGTCGGGCGACTCCGAGTCGGCGAGCTCGACCGCTTCGACGCCGTCGCGCGCCTCCGCGCACACCTGGAGCCCCGCGCTCTCGAGCATGCCCTTCAGGTCGAGCCTGATCAGCGTCTCGTCCTCGGCGATGAGCACCCTCACCGCTGCACCACGCGGACGTCGAGCGAGCCGTCCTCGGCGCGCTCGATCCGCACCGGCCAGGCGTGGCCGCTCGGCGAGGGCAGGTCGAGGTCGATTCGCTTCGGCTGCTCCGTGCCGAGCCGGCGGCGCGCGGCGAGCAGCTCCGCGTGCCGCGCGGTGGCGGCGTACAGCGCCGGCGCGACGTCGCCCTCGCGGAACGGCTTCAGGAGGTAGCCGAAGACGCCTGCGGCGACCGCCTTGCCGACCGTGGCGCGATCGCGGAAGGCGGTGAGCATGACGATCGGGAGCGGACGCTCCGCGTAGATGCGCCGCGCGGCCTCGATCCCGTCGAGGTTCGGCATGCGAACGTCGAGGAGCGCCGCGTCCGGCTGCGTCGACCGCGCCAGCTCCACCGCCTCGACGCCGTCGCGCGCCTCGGCGCAGACCGTGAATCCGTGCCGCTCGAGAATCGCGCGCAGATCGAGACGGATGAGCGTCTCGTCCTCTGCGATCAGGATCTTCATGACGCGCCTCCTTCGGTCGAAAGACTCGGGAAGGCAGCGTCGCCTCGAACGTCCATGACGCTAGCAAATCGCGCGGCGTATGCCACGCACGGCCTGCGCGATGCGTTGTTCGTTCTCCACGAGCGCGAAGCGGACGAATCCTTCGCCGTCGGCTCCGAAGCCGCTGCCCGGGCTCACGG
The DNA here is from genome assembly GCA_036260475.1 of Gaiellaceae bacterium. Taxonomy (GTDB): domain Bacteria; phylum Actinomycetota; class Thermoleophilia; order Gaiellales; family Gaiellaceae; genus Palsa-739. The sequence continues at coordinate 59,401 of DATAMX010000135.1, forward strand.
CGACGTGCGCCTCGCGCAACAGCCGGAGGGCGAAGTCCTGCGCCTGCTCATCCGTCGGGATGCGCGCCCAGACGAACATCGTCGCCCTCGGCCGTGCGACCTCCCAGCCCCCGCGCGTGAGACCGTCGCACAGCGCGTTGCGCCGACCCTCGTACACCTCCGCCGCCTGGACGGGCTGGTCGCGCGCCTCGCGCAGCGCAACCGTCGCCGCGATCTGCAGCGGCTGGAAGCTCCCGTAGTCGAGGTACGACTTCAAGCGCGCGAGCGCGCCGACAACGTCGGCGCGGCCGAGCACGAATGCCACACGCCAGCCGGCGAGCGAGAAGCCCTTCGTCAGGGAGTAGAGCTCGACCGCGACCTCGCGCGCGCCGTCGCACTCGAAGATGGACGGCGGGCGGTAGCCGTCGAAGGCGAGGTCGGCGTAGGCGAAGTCGTGCACGAGCACCATCTCCCGCTCGCGCGCGAAGTCGACGAGCCGCTGCATGTCGGGCAGCTCGACGCATGCGGTCGTCGGGTTGTGCGGGAACGAGGCGAGCAGGACGCGCGGCCGCGGTTGCGCCGCCGCCCACGCCTCCTCCACGCCGGCGACGTA
>DATAMX010000156.1:0-15472 GCA_036260475.1 Gaiellaceae bacterium
GAAGATGGCGAGGGACGCGATCGCCGGGAGCCCGAGGGGAAGGATGAGCCGCAGGAAGATGACGATCTCGCTGGCGCCGTCGATGCGCGCCGATTCGAGGATGTCCTTCGGCAATCCGACGAAGAAGTTTCGCAAGAGGAAGATCGCGAACGGAAGCCCGAACGCGACGTGGAACAGAATGATCCCGATGATCGAGTCGAAGAGCCCGAACGTGTCGTACAGCTTGAACATCGGGATCAGCGCCATCTGCAGCGGGACGACGAGCAGTGCGACGACGCCGACGAAGATCCAGTCGCGACCGGGGAAGTCGAGCCATGCGAGCGCATAGCCCGCCAGCGCGCCGACGACGACGATGATCAGCGTGTTGCCGACTGCGATGTAGGCGGTCGTCTTGAGCGCGGTGATCAGGCCGCTGTTGTGGAACAGGGTGTCGTAGTTCGACCAGGTCGCGCGGCTCGGATGGCTGAAGATCTGCCACCAGCCCGACGACGCGGATGCCGACGCCGGCAGGATCGACGTGATGAAGAGGCCGAAGGTCGGGATGAGCCAGAGGGCGCCGAGCGCGACGAGGATGACGTGGATCGGCGCGCGTGCGACGAAGCGCAGGACCTTCGCCGCCGTGCTGTCGCGCGGGGCCGGAATCTCGATCGCGGGCGCTGCGGCGGCCATCAGACTTCCCTTCTGAAGCGTCGGATGTTGAGCGCGAGCACCGGGATGACGAGCAGGAACAGGAACACGGCGATCGCCGAGCCGGTGCCGAAGTCGTTCTGCCCGCCGAAGGCCGTGCGCCACATCGCGAGCGCGATGACGTTCGCGTTCGACTGCGTGGACTCCGGCGCGAGCGCCAGCACGATGTCGAACACCTTGAGGACGTTGATGATCATCGTGATGAAGACGACGCTGAGGACCGGGGCGAGCAGCGGCACGGTCACGCGCCGGAAGACCTGGAGCTCGGTGGCGCCGTCGGTACGCGCCGCTTCGAGCACGTCGCGCGGCATCGACGCGAGCCCCGCCCCGATCACGACCATGGCGAAGCCGGCCCAGATCCAGATGTAGGCGATCAGCAGCGCGGGCGTGATCAAGCTGGGGCCGAGCCACGAGTAGCCGCCGAAGGGCTTCGCGAACGTCTGTGCACCGACGCCTGCGGTGTACGTCCCCGCGGGGACCTTGGCGAAGTCGAACGTCCCGTCCGGCTTCGTCTTCGCGGAGTGCACGACCTTTCCGGCGCTGTCGTGCAGCTCGACGGTCACGCCGGGAAGCCCGAGCTCGCCTTTCTCGACGACGCCGGCCTTGCCGCCGCCCGGCTTGAAGTCGCGCCAGACGACCCCCTCGACGTCGCCGGGCTTCGGCGCAGGCTGCACCGCCTGGACCGCGCTCTTCGGCACCTGGTGGGGCGCGATCGCGGTGAGGCCGATCAGCGCGACGCCGCCCGGGTGGAGCGGAGTCTTGAGAACGAGGCCGCCGTTTGCGGAGACGAGGCTCGGCGTCGACGGAAGAGCGCTCGGCAGGACACCCGCCGGGCTGAAGACGCCCTTCACGGTCTTCGCGAGCGCGTTGACAGCGCCCAGGTTCGGATCCTGCTGGTACATGATGCGCCACGTCACGCCGGTGGCGAACGCGGAGATCGCCATGGGCAGGAAGACGACGGTCTTGAACGCGACCGCCCAGCGCACGCGCTCGGTGAGCACGGCGAAGAGCAGGCCGAAGGCGGTGACGAGCGCGGGAACGACCGCGACCCAGATGGCGTTGTTCTTGATCGCCGTCGTCAGCGTCGACGTCGTGAAGAGGTGCCTGTAGTTGTCGATCCCGACCCAGGTGCCGAGATAGCCCTGCTGCCCGAAGAAGCTGCGGACGACCGTGTAGATCGTCGGATAGACGAGCCAGACGACGAGCAGGAACATCGCGGGCGCGAGGAAGAACGCACCCGTCAGGTACCGCCGCCATCCGCCGGGCTCGGCGGAGGGAGGCGGAGCCGCCACGATGGGCGGCTCCGCTGTTGCTCCCCCTGCGCTCACTGCGTCGCTACTTGCCCTTCTTGTACGCCGCGGCGGCCGAAGCCTCGAGCTGCTTCTGGATGCCGCTCACGTCCTTCGGGGTCTGGAGGAACTTCTGGAAGATCCCCCATTCGCCCTGGCCGGTGGTGGAGCCGAACGACGCCGGCTGCTCGTCGGACATGTCGAACACGACCGACTTCGCGGTCCCGAGCGGCGCTTCCGTCGCCTTCGTGATCGGGTCCGGGTAGATGCTCGCCGGGACGTTCTTGTTGCCCGTGCCGAAGCCGCCGATCTTCGCCCACGCCTCGGCGGCCGGAGCGGTCGCGAGGAACTTCACGAACGCCTCGATGGCGGGCGTGTCGCGGAACGTGACGAGCAGGTCGCCGCCGATCTCGACCGCGCCTGCGTTGGGGCCGGGCTTGATGGCGGGGAAGACGCCGGCGTTGAAGCCCGTACCGGGCTTCGACTTCGTCGCCGACGTGATCGCGCCGCCGACGAAGTCGGCCTCGAACACGATCGCACCCTTCGGCGGAGTGCTGAACGCGTTCGTGACGCAGGTCGGGAAGTCGGTCTGGAGCGAACCGCTCGTTCCGCCGGCGAGGTTGCCGGTGTCACCGACGATCTGGCCCATCGTCTTCAGCGCCGTCGCGACCGACGGGTCGGTCCACTTGATCGTGTGCTCCGACAGCTGGTTGTACTTCGCCGGCCCGAACGTCCGGAGATAGATGTTCTCGAACAGGTCGGTGAGCGTCCACCCGGACGCTCCGCACAGCGAGTACGCGGGCGTGCCGGACGACTTCAGGACCTTCGCCGCGCTCTGGAGCTGCGCCCACGTCTTGGGCGCCTTCACGCCCGCGGCCTTGAAGGCCGGGACGTTGTACCAGTACGTCGACTTGTTGGCCGCCTTGAAGACGATTGCGTACTGCTTACCGTTCACTTGCCCGAGCTTCTGCCAGGCGGGCGCGAAGTTCTTGGCGAGCGTCGCGTTTGCGTACGTGATCGGCTTCAGATGCCCCTGCTGGGCCAGCTGCTTGATCAGCCCCGGCTGAGCGATGTCCGCCATGTCGGGTGGATGTCCGCCGGCGATCGCGGTCGCAAGGACGGTCGGGACGTTGTTCCCGACCGGCTTGTACTTGACCTTGACGTTCGGGTAGACCTTGTTGAAGGCTGCGATCACCTTGCCGAAGGCAGTCGCTTCGGCGGCGGTCCAGATCCCGTCGAACGAGATCGAGCCCGACACCGCCAGGTTCTGGTGCGCCCTGGTTGGTGCGCTCGTGCGGGCGCCTGCGAGCCCGGCGACGAGCAGCGCGGTCGCAACTGCAACGGCAGCGACGATCGCGATGCGAGTGCGGGTCATGCGACTCCTTTCGTGGATGTTCCGTCGTAGATACCGAGCCCCGTCTGGGGGTCGAAGAAGTGCAGCGACCGCGTGTCCACGGCCACCTCGATGCTCTCGCCGGGACGGACGCGGGAGCGCGCGCCGAAACGGCCGACGAGAGTGGCGGTGTCGCTGTCGGCGGCCTGCTCGACCGCGCGCTCGTCACCGACGTCCTGGGCGAGCTCGCGGACGTCTTCCGTCGTCGCGTGCCTCGCCTTGATCGTGAAGTGCGCCATGATCTCGGAGCCGAGCGCCTCGGTCAGCGCGGCGGTGCCGCGCAGGCGCTGCTCGTTGGGCGAGCTCGGAGCGAGCGCGGCGTCTTCGAGGTCTTCGGGCCGGATGCCGAGCACGACCTCGCGTCCCGCGTACGCGGCGAGACCCGGGCGGGCCTTCACCTCGTCCGACTCGATCGTGATCGACTGATCGCCGACCTTCGCCGAGAAGCCACCGTTCTGCCGCTCGAGCGTCGCCTCGATCATGTTCATCGCCGGGCTGCCGATGAAGCCGCCGACGAAGAGGTTGACCGGGCGGTCGTAGAGCGTCTGCGGGTCGGCCACCTGCTGGAGCTCGCCCTTGCGCATGACGGCGACACGATCGCCCATCGTCATCGCCTCGATCTGGTCGTGCGTGACGTAGATCGTCGTCACGCCGAGGTCATGCTGGATCCCCGCGATCTCGGCCCGCATCTGGACACGGAGCTTCGCGTCGAGGTTCGAGAGCGGCTCGTCCATGAGGAACGCCGCCGGCTCGCGCACGATCGCGCGGCCCATCGCCACGCGCTGACGCTGGCCGCCGGAAAGCGCGCGCGGCTTGCGCTTCAGGAAGGGCTCGAGCCCGAGGATGCGCGCGGCGTTCTCGACGCGCTTCTCGATCTCGTCCTTCGGAAGCTTCTTGATCTTGAGCCCGAAGGCGATGTTGTCGTACACCGTGAGATGTGGGTAGAGCGCGTAGCTCTGGAAGACCATCGCGATGTCGCGGTCGCGGGAGGGCACGTGGTTGACGACCCGTTCTCCGATCTTGAGCACGCCGCGCGAGATGTCCTCGAGGCCCGCGACCATGCGGAGCGCCGTGGTCTTCCCGCAGCCCGAGGGGCCGACGAGGACCATGAACTCGCCGTCCTCGATCTCCAGGTCGAGAGCGTTGACGGCTGTGGTGCCATCGGCATAGGTCTTGGTGACCTGATCGAACGTCACTCCGGCCATGTGGGATCCCACCCTCCCTGGTCGACTCCCTTGGCGCGATCCTAAACGCACAACGACGGGGACGTGAAGTATCGTGTCGTTTGTCACCAACCGACGGTGGAGGTGGAAGATGCAGATCGGCGGCGTGATGCGAACGCAGCTCGTGACGGCGAGGCCGGACCAGACCGCGGCGGAGGCGATCCGGACGATGCTCGACGCGGGCGTCGGCTCCGTCGTCGTGTGCGAGGGGCCGGAACCGGTCGGGATCTTCACCGAGCGCGACGTGTTGCGGCTCGCCGGCAACGGCGCGGCGTTCGGGACGACCCTGCTGCGCGACGTCATGACGCCGAACCCGCTCACCGCCTCGGCCGAGGACGGCATCCTCGCCGCGGCACAGCTGATGGGCGAGCGCAACCTTCGTCACCTTCCGGTCGTCGAAGGCGGCAACCTCGTCGGCATCGTCTCCATTCGCGACGTGCTCGGCTTCCTCGCCGAGCGGCTGTGGTCGGAGCGCGACGAAGTCGCCCACGACACTGCGCGAGCCTTGCTCGACCGGCGCTAGCCGGTCGCTTGAGGCGCGCCGCCGGTCGTCGCCGGCGGCGGCTCGACCAGGATCGCGTCCCGGCCGCGCCGGCGCCGCACCTCCGCCAGCACGCCGATGACGATCGCCCCGACCGCGAGCCCGAGCGTCCAGTGACAGATGCTTCTCACCGTGTCCTGCGCTGCGTGCTCCCAGTCGCCCCGGCCGCTGAGATTCGACGGGCTTCCGTCCGGGATGAAGTCCACCCCGATCGGAAAGCGGCGCTCGTGCCGGCCGATCCAGCCGTGCGAAAGGCCCGGCAGCACCGCGCAGACAACGATGCCGGTGACGGCGGCGAGATAGATGCCGTGGCGCCTGAGCGCAAGCCCGACGGCGCCGGCGGCCATGATGATCGCCGGTGCGATCAAGGCGGCGAGCCAGACCTTCGCCTCGGTGCCGCCCGTGCCCGGCGACTCGTGCCTGCCGACGAGATGCGGCCGGTCGAGCGCGAGCGACGAAGCCATCAGCCCGGCGAAGTAGACCGGGACGGCGATCAGGCCGGCGACGGCGAGCGGCGCCTTCGACCGGAAGAGATTCTGCACCCTCACAGGCGGCCGGCCTCGATGATCCGCTTGAGGAACTCGCGCGTCCGGGGCTCGGTCGGGTTGCTGAAGATCTGATCCGGCGGGCCCTGCTCGCAGATCACGCCCGCGTCGAGGAAGCAGACCTTGTCGGACACCTCCCGCGCGAAGCTCATCTCGTGCGTCGCGATGATCATCGTCATCCCCACCTCTGTCAGCGAGCGGACGAGGTTGAGCACCTCGGAGACGAGCTGCGGATCGAGCGCGGACGTGATCTCGTCGAGCAGCAGCACCTTCGGGTTCATCGCGAGCGCGCGTGCGATCGCGACGCGCTGCTGCTGACCGCCCGAGAGGCGGTCGGGATATTCGTCCGCCTTGTCCTCGAGGCCGATGCGGACGAGCAGCTCCATCGCGGTCGCGCGCGTCTGCTGGCGATCGAGCCCGCGGACCTTGCGCGGCCCGAGGCTCACGTTCTGGAGCACGGTCATGTGCGGGAACAGGTTGTACGCCTGGAAGACGATCCCGATCTTGCGCCTCAGCGCGTTCACGTCGACCTTGCCGTTCGTGACCAGCTGGCCGTCGACGACGATCTCGCCCTCCTCGACGCGTTCGAGCAGGTTGATGCAGCGCAGCAGGGTCGACTTGCCGGAGCCGGAGGCGCCGATGAGGCAGACGACGTTGTGCTCCTTCACCTCGAGGTCGACGCGGCGCAGGACCTCCAGGTCGCCGAAGCGCTTGGTGACTCCTTTCAGCGAGACGAAGGGCTGCGCGCTCATACCATCGCCGCGCGCTCGCGCCGCTCGCGCTCCCGGATGATGTGGTCCGTGTAGCGGGCGAGCGGGATCGTCAGGTAGACGAAGAACACGGCGCCGACGAGGTAGCCGGTGAAGTTGAAGTAGCTGTTTGCGAAGTTCGTCCCCTGCGCGGCCGCCTCGGTGACGCCGATCGCGCCGATGATCGCGGTGTCCTTCTGCAGGCCGATGAAGTCGTTGAGCAGCGGCGGGATCACGCGTCGGATCGCCTGCGGCAGGACGACGTATCGCATCGCCTGCATGTACGAGAGGCCGAGCGAGCGCGCCGCCATCCGCTGGCTTCCGTGGACGGACTCGATGCCTGCGCGGTAGACCTCGGTCACGTACGCCGTGTAGACGATCGTGAGCGCGACGACGCCGAGCGCCTCGCTGGACGCGTTCTTCACGACCGAGTAGCCGAGCCCCGGCAGTCCGAGGATGCACGCGAAGGCGACGATCGTCAGCGGCGTGCCGCGGAAGAAGTCGGTGTACAGGATCGCCAGGCCGCGGAACGGTTTCGCCCCGCGGCCCGGCAACCCCCTGACGATGGCCATGAGCAGTGCAAGCACGAGCACGAGCGCCTCCGCGATCACCATCATGTGGACGTTGATCAGGAAGCCCGACCAGATGTCGGGCAGCGCCTGCCGAAACGCGAACGGATCGGCGAACGCGTGGAGGACTCGATGCACGCCCCGTCCTCGGTTACTTGAGGACGGGGATCTTCGACACGTCGATCGCGAACCACTTCTGCTGCAGCTTCGCGATTGTCCCGTTCTTCGTGAGCGCGCGAATCGCGGCAGACACGTCCGGCGTCAGCTTCGATCCCTTCGCCATCACGGCGCCGTACTGCTCGTGCGTGATGATCTGGCCGGCGACGGGGCCGTACGCCGACGGCTTCGTCTTCTTCTGCGACGCGATGATCGGCACGTCCATGATGAATGCGTCACAGCGTCCGACCTGAAGCGCCGCGAAGGCCGCCGCGGTCTTCGTGAAGATCTGGATGTGCGACGCGTGCAGCTGGTGCTGCGCGTAGTCGAGGCCGGTCGTCGCCGACTGTGCGCAGAGGCTCATCTTCTTGAGGTCGGCGAGGCTGTGCGGGGCGGTGCCGCCCTTCTTCAGGAGCACGCCCTGGTTGGCGTCGAAGTACGGCGCCGAGAAGTTGACCACCCGCGAGCGTGCGGCAGTGATCGTCGCCTCCTCGAACGCGAAGTCGAACGGCTTCGCGCCGGGGCGGAACAACGTCTCCCACGGGATGACCTTCCACGAGATCTTCGAGGACGGAATCCCGAGCTTCGCGGCGATCGCCTTCCCGAGGTCGATCTCGTACCCGGTGGGGTTGATGACGGTGTCGCCGCGCAGCGTGCCGACCTGGAAGCCGACGGCGGGCGGATCGAGCCCGACGACAAGCTGGCCGGAATGCAGGGTCGGCGGTGATGCGGCCCGCTTCGCGGCCGCCGCCGGTACGGCGACGAGGGCCGCGAGCAGAACGGCCAAGAGAAGACGCTTCAAGGTTTCCCTCCCTGTGAGTTGCAGGAGGGCCGAGCGTAACCTGGAAATGCGCGCACTTCCAGGTTTTCGAGGTTCGCTTCGCGGAGCGGTTCGCCGGCCAAGCCGCCGACCTCGTATGCGTGTCGGCGATGGCTTCGCGCCGTGCGCGCGTCAGGCCAGGGCCGCGGCCGTCAGCTGCTGGAAGTGGCCGATGAGCTGCTCGCTCCGGCCCATGAGCACGCCGTGCTCGAGCGCGCCGCTCGCGACTCCCCGGTGTACGCCCTCGACGAGGTCGCGATCCTCGATCCCGACCTGGGTGTCGAAGGCCATCAGGTCGTCGACCCAGGCCTGCTCGACGCCGCGGCCGAAGAAGTAGTCGAGGAAGCGGTAGGTGCGGTCGGGCGTGAGCGGCACCATCGGTCCGATGGAGATGTTCGCGTGCCCGGCGAAGATGTTCACGCCTAGGTTCGGCCAGAGAAAGTGGAACTGCGAGCGCTGGAGCTCGCCCTCGAGCGCGACGTTCTCGCGCACCGGGCCGCGCTGGCTCGACAGACGGCCGTCGGTCGCGAGGGCGTAGGCGTCCGTCGAGACGTCGATCACCTCTGCGAATGCGGGGTGCGCGACTTGGCAGTGGTAGCACTCGAGGAAGTTCTCGCAGACGATCTTCCAGTTCGCCTCCAGTTCGGCCTCCCAGCGCGAGTGGAACACGAGCTCGTCGACGTCGAGCCCGAGCTCGGCGATCTGCGCCGGCATCGAGCCGAGCGCGTCTGCGAGCGGCTCGGGATCGGGGGCGACGTTGACGAACACGAACGGTCCCCAGACGCCGACGGCGGCCGGCACGAGCCCGAGCTCCTCGCGCGGAAAGCCGGGCTCCTCGTCCGACCGCGGCGCGCTGCGCAGTGCGCCGTCGAGCCCGTACGTCCACGCGTGATACGGGCACTGGAGCGTCTCGCGCTTGCCCTGGCCCACGGCGACCGTCGTCCCGCGGTGGCGGCACACGTTCACGAACGCGCGCAGCTCGCCGTCTCGCGCGCGCGTGACCACTATCGGGGTCATCGCCGCCCGGCCGGCGAAGTACGTGCCCGCCTCCGGCAGCAGGCCGAGGTGCCCGACGTACTGCCACGCCGGGCGGAAGATCAGCTCACGCTCGCGACGGAGGATCTCCGGGTCGGTGTACCAGCTGTACGGAAGTGTGGTCTGCACGGCGAGAATGTACTCGTGCGCGCGATGGTCCTCTCCGCGCAGGGCGCGCCGCTCGAGCTGCGCGACCTTCCCGTCCCCGAGCCGGGGCCGGGCCAGATACGCCTGCGCGTGCAGGCCTGCGCGGTCTGCCGCACCGACCTGCACGTCGTCGACGGCGAGCTGCCGCATCCGAAGCTGCCGCTCGTCCCCGGCCATCAGATCGTCGGGGTGGCCGACGACGGCCGGAGGCTCGGCGTCCCGTGGCTCGGATGGACGGACCGCACGTGCAGGTACTGCACGAGCGGCCGCGAGAACCTCTGCGACAGAGCACGCTTCACCGGCTACGACCTCGACGGCGGATATGCGGAATACGTCGTCGCCGACGAGCGCTACTGCCTCCCTCTGCCCGACGGCTACGGCGACCTCGAGGTCGCGCCGCTCCTGTGCGCGGGCCTCATCGGCTACCGCTCGCTCCGCCTCGCCGGCGATGCCGAGCGGCTCGGCCTGTACGGGTTCGGCGCGTCCGCGCACATCGTCGCGCAGGTCGCCCGCCACCAGGGCCGCCGCCTGTTCGGGTTCGTCCGGCCGGGTGACGACGCGGCTCGCGCATTCGCGCTCGAGCTCGGCTGCGAATGGGCGGGATGGTCGGACGAGCGCCCGCCCGAGGAGCTCGACGCCGCCATCGTCTTCGCGCCCGTGGGCGCTCTCGTCCCGGCCGCGCTCGGGGTGCTCGCGAAAGGCGGGACCGTCGTCTGCGCGGGGATCCACATGAGCGACATCCCGAGCTTTCCGTACGACGTGCTGTGGGAGGAGCGCGCGGTGCGCTCGGTCGCGAACCTCACGCGCCGCGACGGCGAGGAGTTCCTTGCGCTTGCGCCACGCGTGCCGGTGCGCGCCGAGATCGAGGCCTTCGCGCTCGAGGATGCGAACGACGTGCTCGACCGATTGCGCAGCGGCGTCGTACGCGGTGCAGCCGTGCTGCGTCTGTAGGCTCATTCCGGTGGGCAGGCCGCCCTTCGAGCAGTTCTTCGCCTATCGGCGCCTCTTTCCGATCGCGCAACTGACGCCGGACGGCGAGCGCGTGCTCTTCGTCTCGAACCTCTCCGGCCAGTTCAACCTGTGGTCGGTCGAGCTCGACGGCGGCTGGCCCGACCAGCTCACGACCTTCGTCGACAACGCCGTTCGCGGCCTGGCGGTTCGCGAGGACGGGACGATCCTCTTCCACGCCGACCACGACGGCGACGAGTTCCACCAGCTCTACCGCATCCCGCCCGAGGGCGGATGGCCCGAGCAGCTCACCGACCGCGAGCAGGTTCAGCACGAGCTCTCGCCCGGCTCGTGGGCCCCCGACGGAAAGAGCTTCGCCTTCTCCTCCAACCTGCGCACGCCGACCGACGGCGAGGTCTTCGTCTGGCGAGAGGGCGACGCCGAGCCGCGGTACCTGTTCGGCGAGGGCAAGTACGCGTTCGCGGTCAGCTTCTCGCCGGACGGCACGAGGCTCCTCGCGGTCGAGTTCCGGTCGAACAGCGATACGTCGGTTTGGGCGATCGACGTGGAATCGGGCGCCGCGACCGAGGCGACGCCCCACGACGAGGAGGCCAAGTACCTCCCAGGCCCGTGGAAGAGCGACGGCTCCGGCTTCTACGTCGTCACCGACGAGGGCCGGGAGTTCGCCGGGCTCGCCTTCCAGTCCCTCGAGACCGGCGCGCGCGAATGGGTCGAGGCGCCCGAGCGCGACGTCGACGACGTCGCCGGGTCCGCCGACGGCCGCGTGCTCGCGTGGATCGAGAACGACGACGGCTGGGCGACGGTCCACGTCCGGGACCTCGAGCGGGGCGTCGACCTGCCGGCGCCGAAGCTGCCGCGCGGCGCGACCTCGACCCTCGGGTCGGGCCTGTCTCTGTCGCGTGACGGATCGCGCCTCGCCGTCGTGTGGGACACGCCCGTGCGCCCCGCCGAGGTCTTCGTCGTCGACACCGCGACGGGCGACGCGCTCCCGGTGACGGAGAGCCGCGCAGCCGGGCTCTCGGCCCTGGACCTGCGCGAGCCGGAGCTGATCCGGTACGAGAGCTTCGACGGCCGGCGGATCCCCGCGTGGCTGTACCGCCCCGACGGTGACGGGCCCGCACCCTTTGCCGTGCTCATCCACGGCGGCCCGGAGGCGCAGGAGCGCCCCCTCTACCGGCCGTACGTCCAGTACCTGCTCTCGCGCGGGATCGGCGTGCTCGCGACGAACATCCGCGGCTCGACCGGCTACGGCAAGACCTACCAGAAGCTCATCCACCACGACTGGGGCGGCGGCGACCTCGAGGACTGGCGGCATGCGGCCGAGTGGCTGAAGGCGCAGCCGTTCGTGGACGGCGACCGCCTCGCCGTGTTCGGCGGCTCGTACGGCGGCTTCGCGACGCTCACCTGCGTGACGCGCCTGCCGGAGTACTGGCGCGCCGCCGTCGACATCGTCGGGCCGTCGAACCTCTTCACCTTCGTCCGGGCGGTCCCGCCCCAGTGGCAGAGGTTCATGGCGCAGTGGGTGGGCGATCCGGACACCGAGGAGGACTACCTGCGGGAGCGCTCTCCGATCACGTACGTCGACCAGGTGCGGGCGGCCCTCCTCGTCATCCAGGGCGCGAAGGACCCGCGCGTCGTCAAGTCCGAGTCCGACCAGATGGTCGACCGCCTGCGCGAGCTCGGCCGGGAGGTCGAGTACTTCGTGTTCGAGGACGAAGGGCACGGCTTCACGCGCTACTCGAACGACGTGCATGCGTACCGGCTCACGTGCGACTGGCTCGAATCACATCTCGGCTGAGAGAGCGCACGCGACTTCGCGTCGCGATCGAGCTCGTTCTTCTCGCGATCTTCCTCGGGCTCCTCGTCTGGGGCATCCGCGGCTCGTTCCACGCGGCCGGGAGGGACCTGAGCAACGCGAATCCCGCGCTGCTCGTGCTCGCGTGCGGAGCGGTGGCTGCGTACTACCTCGTGTTCGTGCTCGGGTGGATGAAGATCCTCGCGGACTGGGGGGTCCGGATCTCGTACCCGACGGCGCTCAACTCCGAGATCGTCTCGATGCTCGCGAAGTACGTTCCCGGCGGCGTGTGGACGCCGGCGGCGCGTGTGGTCGCGATGCGCCGCGCAGGCGTCAACGACGCGGCGCTCGTGACTGCGGCGATGCTCGTCGAAGCGGGGATCTCCGCGGTCGCAGGCGTGCTCGTGTTCGCGATCTCGCTCGTGTGGGTGCGTGGCGTCAGCGGCCCGGTCATCCCGATCGGCATCTTCGGCGTGGTCGTCGCTCTGCTCCTGCATCCGCGTGTCTTCCACGCGCTCGCGACGCGATTCCTGCGACGGTTCGGCTACCGCGAGCTGCCGCCGCTGCGCGCGTCGACACTCGGAGGGCTGCTCGTCTTCTACGCGGGAACGTGGGTCATCGGCGGGACCGGCGTATGGCTGCTCCTGCGCTCGGTCGGCGCGCACCCGACGGTCTCGACCATCGTCTTCCTCGGCGGCGTGTCGGCCGTCGGCGCGATCGTCGCGGTGCTCGCGTTCTTCGCGCCCTCCGGGCTCGGTGCACGCGAGGGATCGATGTACGGACTGATGCTCGCCATCACGTCGTCGGGCGCGGCGCTCTCGGCGACGCTCCTCAACCGCGTGGCGATCACACTCGTGGAGGTGCTCCTGTTCCTTTTCGGTGCGCTGGTGCTTCGTCGGCGGCGAGGTTCGCGCGCAGCTTCGCCAACGTCCGCCGCAGCCGAGCCTGCTCCGCGTCCGTGATCCCGGCCATCACCTGAGCCTCGAACTCGCGCGCGACCGTCCACAGGAGCTTGTACACGCGCGTGCCCTCGGGCGTCAGCCGCAGTCGCTTGACGCGGCGGTCGTCGGGATCGACCTCGCGCTGCACGAGCCCGAGCTTCTCGGCCCGGTCGACGTGGTACGTGATCGTCGCGCCGTCCACGTGCGCATGGCTCGCGAGGATGCGATGCGAGACGAAGCCCTCGTCGCTGATCGCGTTCAGGACGATCCAGATGCCGAGCGAGCCTCCGGCGTGTGCCATGACATCCTCGAACGCCTCGCGCACCGCCTTGGCCGTGAAGACGAGATCGCGGCCGATCGGCTCCACTTTGTCACCGGAATTACTTTGATTCGAAATGATTTGACATCCTACCATCGCCGTCGCTAGGGTCGAACCGTGCTTGCCCGTCTCGCGCACGTGATCGTCCGCCGCCGCCGCGTCGTGATCGGCGCCTGGATCGTTCTATCGCTCTTCGGCGCGTTCTCGGCCTCCCAGGTCTCGAAGCGCTGGTTCCAGAGCTTCTCCATCCCGGGCTACTCCGCCTACGAGGCGAACAAGCGGACGCTGGAGCGCTTCGGCACCGGCCAGCAGGCCCCGCTCGTCGCCGTCTTCCACACGAATGGCGACGTCACCAAGGTCGCCGGCCTCGACAAGGCCGTCACGAGCGCCGCCGCCATCGACAAGGGCTCGCGGACGTCGTCGTTCTGGTCGACCGGCAGCCACGCCTACGTCTCGAAGGACGGGCACACGGCGTTCGCCGAGATCTATCCCCCCGGCTCGCCGAACTTCAGCTCGGACACGCACATCAAGCAGGTGCGTGCGGCGCTGAAGAAGGCGACGCCGAAGGGCGTGACCGCGTTCCTCACCGGCCGCGACGCGCTCGAGGAGGCGTCCTCCGGCGGCGGCAAGGGGCCGAGCGTCCTCACCGAGGGTCTCATCGGTGGCGCAGGCGCGCTCGTCATCCTCTTCTTCGTCTTCGGGACGTTGCCCGCCGTGCTGATGCCGATCGCGATCGCGATCGCCGCGATCCTCAACACGTACTCGCTCGTGTGGGCGCTGACCTACGTCACGAACGTCTCCATCATCGTCGAGTTCCTCATCGCGCTCGTCGGACTCGGCGTGGCGATCGACTACGCGCTGCTGATGATCTTCCGGTTCCGCGATGAGCTGCGCGAGGGCGAGGACGTCGAGACCGCGCTCGTCGAGACGATGACGCACGCGGGGCGCTCGGTGATCGTGTCCGGCTCGACCGTGGCGGTCGGGCTCGTCTCGATGATCGTGCTGCCGCTGCCGTTCATCCGTTCGATCGGCCTCGGCGGCCTCCTCATCCCGCTCGTCTCGGTGCTCGCGGCGATCACGCTGCTGCCGGCGCTGCTCGCAGTGCTCGGCGAGCGCATCAACAGCCTGCGGCTGCTGCCGAAGCGCTTCGTCGACCACGGACATCCCGAGGACGGCCCGTGGGGGCGCTGGGCGCGGCTCGTCATGCGCCGGCCGTGGGCGGTCGCCGCCGCCGGCATCGCGATCGTCGGCGTGCTCGTCTTCTTCGGCGTGCAGCTCAACCCGAGCGAGGCGCAGGCGAAGGACATGCCGGGCAGCGGCGACGCGATCGTCGGCCGGGACGCGCTCGCGAGCGCAGGGATCTCGCCCGGCGTGATCAAGCCCTTCGACGTGCTCGTCGAGCACGGCGCGGCTCCCGGGCCGATCGTGGCCAAGTTGCGCGCGACGCCGGGCATCGTCGGCGCCGTGGCGCCGACCGGCCCCACCTGGCGCAAGGGCGGCGACTCGATCGTCGAGGCGTTCCCCGCCGCCGACGGATCGAGCAAGCACATCCAGAGCCTCGTCACGCGCACGCACAAGGCGCTGAACGGGACCGAGGCGACGCTCGGCGGCATCGCGCCGGCCGACCGCGACTTCGTGCACGCCGTGTACGGCAACTTCCCCTACGTGCTCGGGCTCGTGGTCCTGCTGACCGTGCTGCTGCTCATGCGCGCGTTCCGCTCGATCGTGCTCCCGTTGAAGGCCGCGATCCTCAACCTCGTCTCACTTGGGGCGGCCTTCGGAATCATCGTCTTCATCTTCCAGCTCGGCCACGGCTCGAACGCGATCTGGGGCGTCCCGGCGACGCAGTCGATCATTCCGTGGATCCCGCTCATGATCTTTGCGTTCCTGTTCGGGCTCTCGATGGACTACGAGGTCTTCATGCTCACGCGCATGCGCGAGGCATATGACGAGACGGGCGACACGCCGAGCGCGATCGCGCTGGGCCTCGCGCGCACCGGCAAGCTCGTCACGAGCGCGGCCGCCATCCTCATGTTCGCGTTCTTCGTGCTGTCGATGAGCCCCGGCACCGACATCAAGCAATTCGGCATCGGGCTCGCCGCCGGCATCATCTTCGACGCGACCGTCATCCGCGCGCTGCTCGTGCCTGCGCTGATGCGCCTGCTCGGCTCGTGGAACTGGTGGCTGCCGAGCTCGTTCGCGCGCGTCCTGCGCATCACGCCCGCAGAGCGGCTCGAGCAGATCACCGAGCCCGGCTAAAGCTTCCCGCGCGAAACGCTGCGCGTTTCGCGCGG
>DATAMX010000174.1:0-1725 GCA_036260475.1 Gaiellaceae bacterium
ACGTCCACGATCGTCCTGATGCCGAGCGCGCGCGCCTCCTCGATCAGACGCTCCGCCTCGAGGAGGGTGCCGAACGCGGGGTCGATCGAGCGGTAATCGGAGATGTCGTAGCCGCTGTCCGCCATCGGCGACGGGTACCAGGGGTTGAACCACAACGCGTCGACGCCGAGGTCGCGCAGGTACGGAAGCCGCGCGCGCACGCCTGCGAGATCTCCGATCCCGTCGCCGTTCGCGTCCGCGAAGCTCCGGACGTAGACCTGATAGACGACCGCGTCCCGCCACCACTCGACGCCGGCGGCCCGGGGCTCCTGTGTGCCGACCTCGGCCTCGCGCACGTCCATGGCGCGGAAGCTTGGCACACCCGACAAGAAATTGCAATATCAGTACGCGATCTTGCAAGAAACTTGCAAGATCAGGTCCGGCCGGCTGCGCTCCTCAGCGCGGCGACCGCCGCAATCGGCCCCGTCGACCCGCGGACGACGAGCTCGGGGGCGAAGAGGAGCTCCTCGGTCGAGACGGGCGCCCCGCCGATCTGGCTCATCAGCGTCGCCACCGCCCCGCGCCCCATCGCCTCGATCGGCTGGCGGACGGTGGTGAGCGGCGGATCGGTGCAGCTCATGAAGAGGGAGTCGTCGAAGCCGACGACGGAGACATCGCGGGGCACCTCGAGCCCGTCTCGGCGCGCGCCGCGGATGACGCCGAGCGCCATGACGTCGCTCGCGCAGATGACGGCGGTTGCGCCGCGGCGCAGGACGCGGGAGCCGGCCTGCTGGCCACCCTCCATCGAGAACATGCCCCGCTCGACGAGCCCTTCGTCGCCGCCCAGCTTCTGGAAGGCGGTGAGCTTGCGCGCAGACGGAACGTGGTCGGCCGCACCCAGGACCATGCCGACGCGCTCGTGGCCGAGGAAGCGCAGGTGCGTGAGCGCCTGGTCGACGGCGCTGCGGTCGTCGACGGAGATGCGCGGGAAGCCGAGGTCGTCGTAGGCCGCGTTGACGAGGACGGCAGGGAGGCCGCGCTCGCGCAGCCGCACGTAGTGCTCGTGGTCGGCCTCGGCCTGCGCGTACAGGCCGCCGGAAAAGATGACCCCCGACACCTGGTGCTCGAGGAGCATGTCCACGTAGTCGGCCTCGGAGATGCCGGCGGAGGTGCGGGTGCAGAGCACGGGCGTGAACCCGCGCTTGGCGAGCGCGTCGGCGACGACCTCGGCAAATGCAGGGAAGATGGGGTTCTGGAGCTCGGGCAGGACGAGCCCGACGAGGCGGGCCCGCTCGCCGCGGAGCTGCGTCGGCCGCTCGTAGCCGAGCACGTCGAGGGCGGTGAGGACGAGCTCCTGGGTCGCCTTCGCAACCCCCGGCTTCTGATTGAGAACGCGGCTGACGGTCGCCTCGCTGACGCCCGCGTACTTCGCGACTTCGGCCAGACGGCGCGCCATGCCGTCAGGTTATCGCAAGAAACCGACAATCCTTCGTCGAGCGACGCTACCCCTTCATCATGGCGGCGAGCTCCGCCGGGGTGGCTCCCGTCATGATCGCCACCACCTCGGGCATCGAGTGCGTCTTGGGCGTGACCACCGCGGCGCGCCGGCCGAGTCGCATGATGTGGATCCGGTCGGCGAGCTCGAAGACGTGCGGCATGTCGTGGCTGATGAGGATCACCGGCAGCCCGCGGTCGCGGACGCGCTTGATCAGCTCGACGACCTGTGCGGTCTCCTTCACGCCGAGC
>DATAMX010000191.1:0-12392 GCA_036260475.1 Gaiellaceae bacterium
GCGGGCCCTGAAGCGACTGACCCTCGCAGGCGCAGTCATCGCCGCGGCACTCGGCGCGTTCCTCTACCTCCAGCGAACCGAGCCGCCGTGGTGGGCGCGGCTCTGGTTCCCGCTGCGCTACGCGTCGATCGTCCGCGGCCACGCAGCGAACTACCACCTCAATGCGGCATTGCTCGCAGCCGTGATCGAGGAGGAGAGCAAGTTCCACGCCGACGCGCTGTCCCGCACCGGCGCGATCGGCCTGATGCAGCTGCAGCCCACCACGGCTGAGGGGATCGCGCTTCGCACCGGCGGCGGCCACTTCGTCATCTCCGATCTCTACAAGCCGGAGATCAACGTCCGCTACGGCGCCTGGTATCTCAGGCACCTGCTCGACAAGTACGGCAACGAGCGCACGGCGCTCGCCGCCTACAACGCCGGCCAGCAGAACGTCGACCGCTGGCGTGCGAAGCGGGAGCCGGTGCAGTTCCCGGAGACACGCGCCTACGTCGCGCGCGTGGAACGGCTGAAGGGCATCTACCGCAAGACATATCCGAGCGAGCTCGGTCTCAAAGGCTCGTAGTCAACGCCGCGGCTGAAATGCCTCCACGGCCGCATGCTCGACAAGAAAGACGCGCGTCCCGCCGGAGACGGCCGGCGCGTACTTGCCGCCGCGGCCGCTCCAGAGTAGACGGCATGCGCCCGTCCGTCGAGCCGACGTACACGCGCTCGTATGCGACAACCGGCGTCGCGTAGAACGTGCCGTGGTGGAAGAGCGACGGCTGCCCGGCTGCGCGCCACACGAGCCTCCCGGTCGCCGCGTCGAGCGCGTAGACGTGGCCGTCATAAGAACCGGCGTAGACGACGGCGGCTCCGGCGGCGAGGCCACCTTTGATAGCCCCGGCCATTCCATAGGCCCAGAGCCGACGACCGGTGCGCGCGTCGAGCGCGTAGACCACGCCGTCCCAGCCGCCGACATAGACGCGACCGTCGAGAAGTAGGGGCGAGGTCTCGCTCGCACCGATGTGCGCACTCCATCGCACGCGGCCCGTGCCCGCGGCGAGCGCGACGACCTCCCCGTCATGTGGATCCTTTTCGTGCGCCGGCAACCGGTTGAGGAACGAGGCGTACACCGTCCCGTGCGCGTACGGGCCGACCGCGGGCGACGCAGCACTGCCCCGGTGCGCGTCGTAACGCCAGGCGCGCGCGCCGGTCGCCGCCGAGATCGCGTAGAGCCGGCCCCCGCCGTCGGTGTAGAAGAGCCGGCCGTACCCGACGGCCGGTGGGAACTCGATCTGCGGCCGGCCGCCCGCAATCCAGACGCGTCGGAGCGGGGGCCTCGTGCCGAACGATGTCGCGGTGCGGGCCGGGTCTCGACCGAACATCGGCCAAGGAAGGCTCGGACGCACGGGCTGCGGCGTTGTCGTCGCCTTGAACTCGACCGCGGGCGAGCCATGGATGTCGCGCATCTCGGTGAGGCGGTGGAGCACGACCGCGACGAGCGCGCCGGTCGCGACCAACAGGGCGATTGCGAGCGCGCGCCTCATCGTGCGAGCACCATCAAGGCTGCGGCCGACGGCAACAGGGCGAGCGCGGAGACAGCCGTCCACGTCGGAGACGACCGCGACGACGCCGGCGGCGAACAGCGCGCGCTCCGTGACCCTGGCGCGCAGGCGGACGGCGACCGTAGTTGTCACCGGAGGACGACCGCTGTTGCGCGCGTGGTCGCGTTCCCGCGGATGTCCGACGCGGTGACGACGACGCGGTACGCACCCGGTGCGACGTGGAGCGTTCCGAGCCGGTAGATGTAGTCGCCCGGCTGGCGAAACGCGTAGAACGATGTGAACGCCGTCATGTTCTGGTGGGTGCCGCGCTCGTAGACCGACCAGAAAGGGGCCGTCGGCAGGTGCTGTGTGACGTCGAAGACGACGCGTTCGGGGACGACGACCGAGCCGCCGGCAGTCTCGAGCCGCCACGCGATCCGAGCGGGAGAGACGGGCAGGCCGTTCCACGCACCGGGGACCGGCAGGCTCGGGAAGTCTTCGGCCTCCGCGTCGAACTCGACACCGTCGGCGCTCTCCCGAACGGTCACCCGGGTCACCCGCGGCGCCGTGTCGTCGTGGTACGGCGTGAGGTGGCCGCGCTGGAGCGGGTTGACATAGACGCCGCCCTCGAGCTCGGAGAGATGGACGTGCCCGGCCGGCTTCAGGATCCGGCCCAGCACCGTCTTGTCGACCGTCACGAGCTCGCCGGAGCGCACGGCCGAGCGCAGGTGCCAGTACTCGAAGCTGTGGCCGGCAGGACCGGCGACGACGATCTCCTCGTCGGTGACGCGCGTGACGACGCCGGACTCGACGGGGTAGACAGGCGTGTCATTCGGCGCCGAGATATCGACGCCGAAGTGGAACTGGAAGCTGCCGGCCGCCGTAAGCAGCGTGCGCCGCGTCGGCGGGCCGAGGAACACCGTGCGTGGGTCGCCGAAGTTGCCGCGTACGGGGTGCTCGTGGTCGAAGGGCTTGACCGGCCAGCCGTATGCGGCGGCCGCGGGGTGGGCGACGCCGAAGAACAGGGCGGCGGCCACTGTGAGGGTGGAGAGGCGCGGAGTGGACATGCCGCGACCCTCGGGCGGGCGGCCAAGCGCGCCCTCACGCGCGGCTAACGGCGCGCTAACGGCCGCTCGTAATCCGCCCGACGTACCCGGTACAACCCCGGTGTGCCGGAGTTCCGGATCCTCGGGCCGCTCGAAGTCGCTGCCGCCGACGGCGAGCCGCTGCAACTCGGCGGCCAGAAGCAGCGCGCGCTGCTCGCCGTCCTCCTGCTGCACGCGAATGAGGTCGTCTCGACCGACTTCCTCATCGACGCCCTGTGGGGCGACCGCCCGCCGCGAACCGCGTCGACGTCGCTTCAGAACTCGATCTCGGCGCTGCGCAAGCTCGGCGCCGAACTGCTCCTGAGGCGCGCGCCCGGATACCAGCTCGTCGTCGACCCCGACTCGATCGACCTCGTGCGCTTCGAACGGCTCCTCGCCTCAGCTCATGGGGCTCGAGCCGGCGGAGCGGAGCGCCCGGCTGCGCGAGGCGATTCGACTCTGGCGTGGCGACCCGCTTGCCGAGGTCGCCTTCGAGCCCTTCGCGGTCTCGGAGGCTCGCCGGCTCGAGGAGCTGCGTCTGTCGGCGCTGGAGCAGCTGTTCGACGCGGAGCTTGCGGCCGGCCGCTCAGGCGACCTCGTGCCCGAGCTCGAGTCACTGGTTGCGCGGCACCCGCTTCGCGAGAGGTTCCGCGGGGAGCTGATGCTCGCGCTCTACGGCGCGGGACGCCAGGCCGAAGCGCTCGCGGCATACCAGGAGGCGCGGCGGATGCTCGTCGAGGAGCTCGGCCTCGAGCCGGGCCCGCACCTGCAGGAGCTCCACGCGCGGATCCTTCGACAGGAGGTGCCGCGGCCGCGGCTCGCAGCGAGCGCCGAGCCGACTGCTATGCACCGCTTCTTCGCGTCGCTACCTCCGATTCTCCGCGAACGCGGGGCACCGTTCGCACGTACGCGTGCATCGTGTGCGGAACGCTTCCGGACCTCCAGCGCGTTGTCGAGCAGCGGTTGCGGGGCTAAGCGACTCGTTGCTCGAGCTCGTTGCTCTTGCTCGTGAGCGCGGCGAACGCGGCCTGGAGGAAGTCGTTCGCCCCGGCGGCGGCGAGCGTCCACGTGAGGATGCGCCCGGTACGCGGGGCGAGGATCTGAGTCGTCGCGAGGCCGGCCGCCGCCCACGTGCCGATGCAGCGGCTGCACGTCACGAGCTCGCCGATGGCCTGCTGGAGGTCGCCAGTCTCCTTCGGCTCCTCGTCGTTCCCGCTGTGCGCCTCGCCTTCGACGAACGGCGCGCGGAGGAAGCTCGTCACCTCGTCGTCCGCGATCGTCCGCGCCGTCTTGAACGTCGCGCCGGCGAGCACGACGAGGTCGAGCGCGCTGCCCTCGCGCGGGTCGCGGCCGAGCAGCCGCGCGAGCCCTCCCGTGGCCGCGAGCCCGCCGGCGAACACCCCCACGATCGCCGCATAGGCGGGGTACGGCGGTGCGTTGCGCGTTTCGTCGGCACGAAGCATGCGGATACCCTGTGTCTCCCGTGGCCACGCTGAAAACATCCGACATGTACCGCCCGACCGGCGACCAGCCGCGGGCGATCGGCGAGCTTTCCGCCGGGCTGCGGGCGGGCGAGCGCTTCCAGACCCTCGTCGGCGCGACCGGTACCGGCAAGACCGCGACGATGGCCTGGACGATCGAGGAGTTCGGGAAGCCCGCGCTCGTCATCGCCCACAACAAGACGCTGGCGGCCCAGCTCTGCAACGAGTTCCGGGAGTTCTTCCCGACGAGCTCCGTGGAGTACTTCGTCTCCTACTACGACTACTACCAGCCGGAGGCGTACGTTCCCCAGGCCGATCTCTACATCGAGAAGGACTCGTCGCGGAACGACGACATCGACCGTCTGCGCCATTCCGCCACGTCGAATCTCCTCTCCCGTCGAGACGTGATCATCGTCGCCTCGGTGTCGTGCATCTACGGGCTCGGATCGCCGGAGGAGTACAAGGAGCGAGTCGTCTTCGTGAACGTCGGCGAGGAGCAGGACCGCGACCTCATGCTGCGGAAGCTCATCGACATCCAGTACGTCCGCAACGACACGCTTCTCGGTCGCGGGAAGTTCCGCGTCAAGGGCGACGTCGTCGAGATCCAGCCGGCGTACTCGGAGACCGCCTACCGGGTCTCCTTCTTCGGCGACGAGGTCGAGCAGATCACGCACTTCGATCCGCTGACGGGCGAGGTGCTCTCGCGCTACGACGCGATCACGATCTTCCCGGCGACGCAATACGTCACGTCGAAGCCGACGATTGAGCGCGCGCTCGGCGAGATCCGCCACGAGCTGGAGGAGCAGGTCCGCGCATTCGAGTCGGAAGGGAAGATGCTCGAGGCCCACCGGATCCGGCAGCGCACCGAGTACGACCTCGAGATGATGCAGGAGCTCGGATTCTGCAACGGGATCGAGAACTACTCGCGCATCCTGGACGGGCGGCCGCCGGGCTCGGCGCCGCACACCCTCCTCGACTACTTCCCGTCCGACTACGTCGTCTTCATCGACGAGTCGCACCAGACGGTCCCGCAGATCGGCGGGATGTACGAGGGCGACCGATCTCGCAAGCAGACGCTCGTCGACTTCGGCTTCCGGCTCCCGTCCGCGCTCGACAACCGGCCGTTGCGCTTCGACGAGTTCCTCGCCAAGGTGCCGCAGATGGTCTTCGTGTCCGCGACGCCGGGGCCGTACGAGCAGCGTCACTCGACGCGCGTCGCGGAGCAGCTGATCCGGCCGACCGGCGTCGTCGACCCCGACATCGAGCTGCGCCCGACGCGGAATCAGATCGACGACCTCCTGGGCGAGATCCGCCAGCGCGAGGCGGTCGGCGAACGGACGCTCGTCACGACGCTGACGAAGAAGATGGCCGAGGATCTCACCGACTATCTCCTCGAGTCGGGCGTGAAGGCGCGCTACCTCCACTCGGAGATCGACACGCTCGAGCGCATCCAGATCGTGCGCGAGCTTCGGCTGGGAGAGTACGACGTCCTCGTCGGCGTCAACCTCCTCCGCGAGGGGCTCGACCTTCCGGAGGTGTCGCTCGTCGCGATCCTCGACGCGGACAAGGAAGGGTTCCTGCGCGGCCGCACGTCGCTGATCCAGACGATCGGACGCGCCGCGCGCAACGTCCACGGCAAGGTGCTCATGTACGCCGACAAGCAGACCGAGGCGATCAAGGACTCCATCGACGAGACGAACCGCCGGCGGTCGATCCAGCTCGCGTACAACGAGGAGCACGGGATCACGCCCGCGTCGATCACGAAGGGCGTCTCCGACATCGCCGAGTTCCTCTCGCTCGAGGCGCCGCACGTTCCGCGCCGGCGCAGGCGGGGAGCGTCGAAGATCGAAGGCATGGACCGCGAAGAGCTCGAGAAGCTCGTGATCACGCTCGAAGAGGAGATGCTCGTCGCCGCGGAGGAGCTGCGCTTCGAGTACGCCGCGAAGCTGCGGGACGAGATCAAGGATCTCCGCCGCGAGCTGATGGCGGTCGAGGCGACGGCGTGATCGTCGGCGCCGTCACCGCCGGCACGGTCATCGGCGTCCTCATCTCCGCATTCGTCACCGGTGGGCTCGCGCGACTCGCCGTGCCCGGCCCCGATCCGATGCCCATCTGGCTCACCATCCTCGTCGGCCTCGGCGGCTCGCTCGGCGGGGGAGGGGTCGCCTACGCCGCAGGCTCGCGCAACCCGTACGTCATCAGCACCGTCGGTTTCGCGGTCGCGATCGCGCTCGTGATGCTGTACCGCCGTTTCGTGCAGCGGCGGCCGGTGCTCGGCCGCGAGGCGTACCGCTTCCCGGAGCGCGGCGTCGGCGTCGACACGTATCGGGAGCGCCTCCACCGCGCGGGCATCGACCCCGACCGCATCGGGACCGCGGCGCCGCCGTTCGGCGCGCCGCAGCAGGCGCAGACGGCGCCTGCCGCCGCCGGCGAGACGCCGAGCGAGAACCCGGCTCATTTCATCCGCCTGCTCGACGAGCTGCACGACGCCGGTGTGCTCGACGACGAGGAATACGGCGCCGCACGCACGCGGCTGCTCGAAAGCCTGAGATCCTAGGAGGCGCCAATGGTGCTCTGGTTCATCATCGTGCTCGTCGTCGAAGGGCTGATCGTCGGAGGGCTCGCGCGGCTGGCGCTTCCGGGCCCGGACCCGATGAGCATTCCGATGACGATCGTTCTCGGTCTGGCCGGGACGTTCCTCGGCGGTGTCGTGGCCTGGCTGTTCCTCGGCCACGCCGGCGGCGTGATCTTCGCCGTTCTCGGGTCGACGCTCCTGCTCTACCTGCACCGCCGCTTCGTCCAGCACCGGCCGATCACCGGGCCGGGCGCGCGGCGCCTCTAGCTTCCGAAGGAGCGCCGCGCGGTCAGGGCCCAGTCGTCTCCGCGCCAGATGTGCGTCTCGACCGCGAGCCTGCCCGCGTCGACCTCGTAGACCTGGAGGCCGCGCGCCTCGCCGAGCCGTCGCGGCCGCGGCTGTCCGAGGCCCGGCGCGATCGAGACGACGACGGCGCGCACGTCGCCTTCGACAACCTCGAACTCATGCCGCTCGCTCACCGCCGCCTGGTGGATGTGGCCGGCGACGATGAGGTCCGCACCGGCGGTCACGAGCTCCCCGAGCACGTGGTTGCGACGCGCGACCGGGCGCTTGCGCGCCGCGCGCCACGGCGCTCCGATCATGTGATGGTGGAGTGCGACCACGCGATATGCCCCCGGCGCCGCTCCTCCCAGCTGTGCAGCCGCGCTGCGGAGCTGCGCGTCGCGGATGCCGCCGCTCTGGTGGCGATACGGGCGCGCCGAGTTGAGCCCGACGACGTGGAGCGCGGGGGAGGAGTACGTCGGCTCCGTCGTTCCCCAGACGCGCTCGAACTCCCGCCACGGGGCGGTGAACCGGCTCGGGAACGTATACGGAAGGTCGTGGTTGCCGGGAACGGCGACCACCGGGACGCCGACGGACTCGAGGAGCGCGTGCGCGCGTTCGTGCTCGCTCCTGCGCCCGCGGTTGGTCAGGTCGCCGGAAGCGACGAGGACCTCGGGCCTCACCTTCTCGGCCAGGCGGACGAGCGCGGCAGCCACCTGCGCGTCCTCACGTGTACCCACGTGGAGATCGGAGACATGCAGGATGCGTGCGACCACGAGCGAATGAGGGTATGTCAGACCGGTGTCGGGCACCAGGTGTCTGACACCGGCGAGCAGTACCATTCAGGTATGAGCGACGAGCCCGCCGAGATCTTCGACGACCTCTACCTCGGCTTGCGGGCCGGCGGTGCGCTCCGCAAGCAACGGCGGGGCGAAGCGCTGACCACCGAGGAGCAGGAGGCGCTCGGTCGCTGGCAGCGCCTCTCCACGTGGCGCAAGGCCATCGCCATCGGCGGCTTCGCGGTCGGGACGTTCGGGCTCGGCTTCACCCTCGGCGGCCTCGTCTTCGGCCGCTGGCGAAAAGCCTAAGCCGAAAATGCTGCGCATTTCCGGCTTGTAAGGGTTCCCGCTTCGCGGGGAGCGCTCACGGGCAAAGCCCGCGAGCTCTTACGTCTGTAGGCGAAGGGGTGTTCTGCGCGTGCGGTGGCGGCTACGCCGTCCCCGCACGCTGGTGCGGCCGGCTCGAACGCTGCGCGTTCGTTCCGGCCCTTGATGGTCGGGATCGGTGGGACGCTTACAGCCGTAGACATCCCGCCCCCAAGCCGCGAACAAGGCCTGCGCGTAAGCCGGGCGAAGCCGGCTTACGCGCAGGCGCGCCAGCGGGCGGGGACGGGCGCAGCCCGCCACCGTTCGCGCAGAACCGAACCTTCGCTCACAGACCCAAGAGGACGCGGGCTTTGCCCGCGTCCGCTCCCGCGAAGCGGGACCCTCACAAAGCCGGAAACGCGCCAGCGTTTCCGGCTATGACTCTGCGTCCTGCGCCGGGAAGAGCAGCGCCGGCACGTCCTCCTCGGCGGGATCGGCTCCGCGTAGGACGACGTCGACGAGCGTGCTCAGCACGGCGGTGATCGGAATCGCGAGCAGGACGTAGAAGCCGCCGAACAGGATCCCGATCGCGGTCACCGACACGAGGACCACGAGCGGCGAGAGGCCGACCGCGTGCCCGAGCACACGGGGCGCGACGAAGAGGTCTTCGAGCTGTCGCAGCGCGAGCACCGCGATCCCCGCGCCGAGCGCCGTCTGCCAGTCGGCGGTGAAGCCGACGCCGACGGCGACGATCCCGATGACGAGCGGACCGACGATCGGGACGATCTCGAACACTCCCGCGGAGGCGCCGATCAGGAGCCAGTACGGCTCGCCGTCGAGCCAGAACGCGAATGAGAGGACGACGGCGACGAAGACGATGAGCAGCAGCTCGCCGCGCACGAAGGCGCCGAGCTTCTCGTCGATGAGCAGCCAGGTGTCGCGCGTCACCCGTCGGTGCCGGCGCGGGAGCAACGATTGCACGAGGCCTATCGCGCGGTCCCGTTCGAAGATCCAGTACGCGCCGACGGCGAACATGAAGAAGATTCCGATGAGGACCTCGAACGCGGTCTTCGTCACGGAGACGAGGGGGTGGAAGATGTCCTTGACGGACGGCAGCTTCTTCAGCCGCTTCTGGATCGCGACGAGGATCTCGTGCTTGACCCCCGTGGAGTGATTCGCCTGGTGCTGGAGCTGGCTCGACGTGGTCGGGACGGTTCCGACCGCCTGCTCGATCTGCGTGAGCGCGCGCGGAACGATGAGCCAGAGCACGAGGGCGAGCACCCCCAGCAGCGTCAGGTAGTGCACGAGGACCCCGAGGCTCCGGGGAACGCGCGCCTTGCGATGCAGCCACTCCACGCCGGGTCGCATCGCGGCGGCGACGATGAATCCGAGGAAGAGCAGGGCGATGACCGCCCTGATCTTCCACAGGGCGAGGGCGGCGACGACGATCGAGAGCGCGACGAGCGTCGCCATCGCCGCGCGGCGGGCAGTTCCGCTCATGGCGAGGGGTTTGTGGCCTCGCGGCGAATGACGCAAACCCATGGCCGGCGGCTCATCCGAGCGGATCTACGTCGACGCCCGCCGGCACGGCGTCGTCCTCGTCCGGCCGCTCGGCCGGGCGCTCGTGCTCGCGCTGCTCGGAGCCGTCGCCTTTCTCGGAGGCTGGCCGGTGTCCGCCGCCGGCGCGGCGCTGCTCTGGCTCGCCGCTCTAGGCGCTGTCGTCGCCGTCTGGCGCTTCGACCGCACGCGCGTCGTCCTGACCGCCGACAAGCTCTTCGTGGTGCACGGCACCCTGCGCCGGCACGCCGCCGCCGTCCGGCTGGAGAAGATCCAGTCCGTCGAGGTGGAACAGTCCCTTCTCGGCCGCTTGCTCGGCTACGGCACCCTCGTGGCCGGAGACCTCGAGATCAGCTGCGTCGCGAGACCTGCCGATGTGCAGGGATTTCTCAGCAAGTCTTTATCCGGGACCTGATCCAGCCGAATACGGTCGGGAGAGTGCTTCGCCTGGAGCGTCATCGGCTCGGTCCGCGGATCTTCGTCTGCGGGCTGCGCGTGCACGAGTTCGCCCTCGGCTTCGCGGTGCTCGCCGCGCTCCTCGCCGGCGGGCTCGCCGACGCCTGGGAGCTGAGCCGGGCGACTTTCGCCGCCACCGCGGCCGGGTCGTGGCTCGTGATCAAGGACTGGCGGGACCTCTTCCCGTCCACCCGGAACACCGCCGCGTGGAGCCTGCTCCCGCACCGCGTTCCGAAGCACGACTAAGGCGTCGCTTGCGATGCCGACCAAAGGTCATGCCGGCTTTGCCGGTATGACCGCCTGCAGTGCCTTCCGAACACACGTTCGGTGAAGTACAATGGCCGCTGAATGGCTGCCGACGAGCTCGTCGTCCACGGCGCCCGCGAGCACAACCTGAAGGACATCACCGTCCGCCTGCCGCGGAACCGCCTGATCTGCATCACCGGGCTCTCCGGCTCCGGGAAGTCGAGCCTTGCCTTCGACACGATCTACGCCGAGGGCCAGCGGCGCTACGTGGAGTCCCTCTCTGCGTACGCGCGCCAGTTCCTCCAGATGATGGAGAAGCCGGACGTCGACCACATCGACGGCCTCAGCCCGGCGATCTCGATCGACCAGAAGACGACCTCGCGCAACCCGCGCTCGACGGTCGGCACCGTCACGGAGATCTACGACTACCTCCGCCTCCTGTACGCGCGCGTCGGTCGCCCGCACTGCCCGATCTGCGGCAAGCCCATCGCGGGGCAGTCGATCGACTCGATCGTCGAGCAGGTGCTGCAGCTACCGGAAGGAACGCGCTTCACCGTCAACGCGCCGGTCGTGCGCGACCGCAAGGGCGAGTACAAGGACGTCTTCGAGGAGCTGCAGCGCGAGGGCTTCACACGCGTGAAGGTCGACGGCGAGCAGTACGTGCTCGAGGAGGGCGTCCCGCCGCTCGACAAGAAGTTCAAGCACACGATCGAGGTCGTCGTCGACCGCCTCGTGATGAAGGGCGACCTCCGCCTGCGCCTGACGCAGTCGATCGAGACCGCCGCCGGGCTCGCAGAGGGCATCGTGATGATCGACCCGCTGGACGGCGGAGAGCCGATGTTGTTCTCCGAGAACTTCGCGTGCCCCGACCACGGCGTCTCGCTGCCCGAGCTGCAGCCGCGCATCTTCTCGTTCAACGCGCCGCACGGTGCCTGCCCGCGCTGCACGGGCCTCGGGTCGCAGCAGGAGATCGATCCCGACCTGCTCGTACCGGATCCGTCGCTCTCGATCGACGACGGCGCGCTCGTGCCCTGGTCGGTCGGCGGGTCGTCGGGCTTCTACGAGGCAGTCATCCAGGCGATCGCCGACCGCTACGAGATCGACACGTCGAGGCCGTGGTCGAAGCTCACCGAGAAGCAGCAGGACCGCTTCCTGTACGGCACGGACGGCGAGCGTGTGTACGTCCAGTACCGCAACCGGATGGGCCGGCGCCGGCAGTACATGCTCGCCTTCGACGGGATCGTCGCCAGCCTCGAGCGCCGCTACAAGGAGACGGACTCCTCGCAGCAGCGCGAGCGCATCGAGGAGTACATGTCGCTGCGCCCGTGCCCTGTGTGCAAGGGCGCGCGGCTGAAGCCGGAGGTGCTCGCGGTCACGGTCGGTGCCCGTTCGATCCACGCGTTCACGCAGATGTCGGTGTCGACCGCGCTCGCGTTCCTCGACGAGCTCGGCCTCACGGACACTGAACAGCTCATCGGTCACCGGATCGTCAAGGAGATCCGCGAGCGGCTCACGTTCCTCGACGACGTCGGCGTCGGCTACCTCACGCTCGACCGCGCGGCCGCGACGCTGTCGGGGGGCGAGGCGCAGCGGCTGCGCCTCGCGACGCAGATCGGCTCACAGCTCGTCGGCGTGCTGTACATCCTCGACGAGCCGTCGATCGGCCTCCACCAGCGCGACAACGCGCGCCTCATCGGCACGCTCGAGCGGCTGCGCGACATCGGCAACACGGTCGTCGTCGTCGAGCACGACGAGGAGATGATGCGCCGCGCGGACTGGCTCGTCGACATGGGGCCGGGCGCCGGGCTGCACGGCGGCGAGGTCGTCGCCGAAGGGCCTGCGGCGAAGGTGGCGCGCAACCGCCGCTCGACGACCGGGCAGTTTCTCTCCCACACGCGCGCGATCGCCATCCCCGAGCGGCGCGACGAGCATCGCGGCAGCTTCGTCGTGCGCGGCGCATCGCAGCACAACCTGAAGGACATCGACGTCGAGTTCCCGATCGGGAAGTTCATCTGCGTCACCGGCGTGTCCGGCTCCGGGAAGTCGACCCTCGTGAACGAGATCGTCTTCAAGTCGCTTGCCAATCGCCTCAACCGGGCGCG
>DATAMX010000192.1:0-19540 GCA_036260475.1 Gaiellaceae bacterium
CACCCACGAGGTGCACACGCTCGTCGTCGGCCAGGCGCTGACCGGCGAGAACGCGTTCCGCTAAGGCTGCGCCTTAGCTCCCGCCTGGAATGTTGGACTGGGTCGGGGCGCTTACTGCAGTAGACCTTCCGCCCCAAGCCCCGACCAAGGCCGGAGCGTAAGCCGGGCGTAGCCGGCTTACGCGCAGGCGCACCAGCGGGCGGGGATGGGCGTTAGCCCGCCACCGGCCGCGCAGAACAATCCCTTCGCCGACAGACCTAAGAGCTCGCGGGCTCCGCCCGCGAGCGCTCCCGCGAAGCGGGACCCCTCTTAAGCCGAAAGTGCGGAGCACTTTCGGCTTACCGAAATGCGTTCTCGCCGGTCAGCGCCTGGCCGACGACGAGCGTGTGCACCTCGTGCGTGCCTTCGTACGTCAGCACCGACTCGAGGTTGTTCATGTGGCGGATGACCGGGTACTCGAGCGTGATCCCGTTGCCGCCCAGAACCGTGCGCGCGCTTCGGGCCACTTCGAGCGCCCCGCGGACGTTCCCCATCTTGCCCATGCTCACGTGCTCGGGCCGTAGCGTTCCCTCGTCCTTCTTGCGGCCGAGATGGAGCGCGACGAGCGTGGCCCGGTTCACTTCGAGCGCCATCTCCGCGAGCTTCTGCTGCGTGAGCTGATAGCCGGCGATCGGCTTGCCGAAGACGATGCGCTCCTTCGCGTAGTCCAGCGCGGCCTCGAAGCACGCGCGCGCAGAGCCGACGGAGCCCCAGACGATGCCGTAGCGCGCTTCGCTCAGGCAGGCGAGCGGCCCGCGCAGCGTCGTCACCTCGGGGAAGCGGTTCTCCTCCGGCACGCGCACGTCGCGGAAGACGAGCTCCGACGTCACGGACGCGCGCAGCGACATCTTGCGGTGCATCTCGGGCGCCTCGAAGCCCGGCATGCCGCGCTCGACGAGGAAGCCGTTGATCTGCCCCTCCTGCGTTCGCGCCCAGACCACTGCGACGTCGGCGATGGAGCCGTTCGTGATCCACATCTTCGATCCGTTCAGGATCCAGTCGGATCCGTCGCGCCGCGCGTTCGTGCGCATCGCGCCGGGATCGGATCCGGCGTCGGGCTCGGTCAACCCGAAGCAGCCGATCGCGTCACCCTCGTGCATCTGCGGCAGCCAGCGCTGCTTCTGCTCCTCGGTCCCCCAGCGCCAGATGGCGAACATCGCGAGCGAGCCCTGCACGGAGACGAGGCTGCGGATGCCCGCATCGCCGGCCTCGAGCTCCATGCACGTGAGCCCGTAGGCGACGGAGCTCGCGCCCGGCAGGCCGTAGCCCTCGAGATGCATGCCGAACAGGCCGAGCTGGGCGAGCTCCTTCACGAGCTCCCGGGGGAGGACGCCGCGCTCGAACCAGTCGCCCACGTCGGGGAGGACTCGGTCGCGGACGAACTTCCGGACGGTGTCCCGGATGGCGCGCTCCTCGTCGTCCAGCAACGCGTCGATGGCAAGGAAGTCGCGCGGGTCGAGCGCGGTCGGCTTCGCCGTGGTGGCCACGCGGAGATCCTAGTGCGCGGGGGCGAGATGAACGAGTGCGAGCTCCAGCCAGGGCGCCGCATATCGCTGCCACAGTGCCTCGTCGTGCCCGCCCGGATACGCACGGAAGACGTGCGCGACGCCCTCCTCCGACAGCTCTTGGTTCAGCAGCTCGTTCTCTGCGTAGAAGAGCCGGTCGCCGCGGCCGACGTAGAAGGCGACGAATGTCCGTCGCGCGCGCAGCTCGTCGCGGACGGCCGGGAGCGACCGGTGGACGTCCGCCTGCGCATTGCGCGCGGCGGAGCCCAGGTCGAGCGGCTTCGTGCCCGTGGGATCGGTGGGGTGGAAGTAGCCGCTCCACGATTCGATGACGGAGAACTCGTCCAGATGATGGAGCCCGAGCTGCATCGCGCCGTAGCCTCCGGCGGAGATGCCGATCAGCGCGCGCCCCGCGCGCGAGCGGACCGTCCGGAAACGCGCGTCGACGATGCGGGGTAGCTCGGTCGCGATCGCCGTGGCCCACTCGTCGCCGGGGCCATGGTCGACGTACTCGGGGTCGCTCTCGCCCGTCCGCGCGCCCTGCGGGACGACGAGGATCGCGGGCCGTCCGAGCGAGTCGAGGGCGCGCTCGACGAATTCGAGCGTCGTGTACGCGGAGGCCGTCGACGGCAGCCCGTGGAGAACGTAGAGCACGGGATAACGCCGCGTGGCGGAGGCGTAGCTCGCAGGGAGGTAGACCTGGAAGTGAAGCTGTCCGCCGATGGCCGCGGATGCGAAGCGCGCATCGAGCCTCCGCTGTGACGCGGTGGCTGCAGTGGGGCCGATAAGGGCCACCGCCGCGGCGCCTGCCAGGGCGAGAAGAGCGGTTCTCATGGTGAACACGCAATCGGCGCGCAACACGCGCTTAACGTGAGCAGGCTACACAGAGTTCCATGTGGGCTGAACGGGCGAAGCGTCCGCCGGTTGCCCCTGCGGCATTCGGGGCGGCGCTGGCGGCGTTCCTCGCCGTCGGGCTGCTCGGCGCCCGCAGCTATGTCGACAACTTCCTCCAGTACCGCGGATTCGCGCCACCGCGCGAGCCGGCGTTCGTCAGCCTCCCCGGCACGACGGAGCGTCTGCTGGTCTCGAGCCCGGCGCTCGGCGGTCGAAAACAGGAGGCGTACGTCTACCTCCCGTCCGGCTACGCGCGGCACCCCCGGCGGCGGTATCCGGTCCTCTACCTCCTGCACGGGTTCCCGGGGCGGCCGCTCGCGTTCCTCGAGACCGTCCAAATGGGCATCGTCGACGACGCGCTGACGGCGAAGCACCGCGCACAGCCGCTCATCCTCGTCATGCCCTTCGGCTCGACGAGCACCTTCACCGACGAGGAGTGGGTCGACGGCGTTCGGGCCGGAAACCGGTGGGGGACCTTCGTCGCGCGCGATCTCGTGCGCGCGGTCGACGCGCGCTATCGCACGATCGCGTCGGCGCGCGGGCGGGCGATCGCCGGCCTGTCGGAGGGCGGGTACGGCGCGATCGACATAGCGCTTCGACATCCGCGGGAGTTCTCCGTCGTCGAATCGTGGTCGGGCTACGAACGGCCGGACAAGATCCGGTCGATCTTCGGTCCGAGCCTGCGTGGGCTCGCCGCAAACGATCCGCGACTGCTGCTTCGGCACGCTGCGCCGGTCCTGCGAAAGCGCGACACGTATTTCTGGTTCTACTCGGGCTCGACGGATCCGATGCGCAAGCAGAACTCTGCGTTCGCGCACGAGCTTTCGACGGTGCGGGTGGCGCACCGCTACTTCGAGGTGTACGGCGGCCACAACTGGGCCCTCTGGCGCGACAACGCGCGGGCGGCGTATGTCGTGGCCGCCGAGAAGCTCGCCCATGCGTAGCGCCGTCCGCAGCGCGATCGCGGGCCTGCTCGCCCTCGGTGTTCTCCTGGCTGCGACGGGATGGCTCTACGTCGCGCGCCCGGCTCTCGGAGCGTCGGGGCCGGTCGTTCGCGACGCGCTCGCGCTCGACGAGCTGTCGCACCACGGCAGCGTCTCGATCGCGCTCTACCTGCTCGTCTGGGGAGCGGCTGCCTGCCTGCTCGGCCTGCTCGCACGCTGGGCGCGCGCCGAGCGGCTCACCGCCGGGCTGCTCCTCGGCCCGGCTGTCGCGGCGTGGCTCTACGCGGTCAACGGCGTGTCGATCCTCGTCGTGCGCCAGATACCGGCGCACGAGGCATTGCACGCTGCGGCGGCGGAGCAGGCCGTTGTGATTCCGGCCGTGCTCGCCGGCGCGGCGGGCGCACTGCTCGGCCGCGCAAGGGCCGTGGACGCGCCGCGCGCCCGTGTCGTGCTCTCGTGGCTCGTTGCCGGCGTCGGGCTGCTCGCAGCCGTGGACGGAGTGTTTCCCGAGCATCGCCGGTCGCTCGTCACCGCGCTCGATGCGTGTCACGTCCACGGCCTCTCGAAGGCGCTCGTCGCTCCCCTCGCGCTCGGGCTGATCGTCACGGCGCGGAGCCTCGCGCGCGGCAGCCGGCGGGCGTGGCAGCTCGCGGTTGCGCTGCTCACGCTGCTGCTCGCCCTGCACGTCGAGCGCGGCTTCGACGACGGCGCCGTCGTGACGGGGCTCGCCGTCGTCGCCTTGCTCGCTCGGCGCGGCGACTTTCGGCTGCGGGGCGACCCGTCGTCGAAGCCTCGCATCGCCTTGCACGCGACCGTCGTAGCGGCGGTCGTCTGTATCTACGGCGTGGTCACGCTGTGGGTGAACCGCCTCATGGCCGACCAGCCGTACACGTTCGGGTTCGCGCTGCGAGTCACCGGCCGGGCGCTCGCGGGTCTCAGCTTCCACGGCGCGCATCACCTGACGGGGCCGGTCGCGGACTGGTTCCCGCTCTCCGTTTTCCTGCTCGGCGTCGGAGGCGCCGTCGTGGTCCTTCTGGAGTGGCTCGGCCCCTGGCGCTACCGCCTGTCGCGAGGCGCGCACGAGCTCGCGGTCGTGCAGCGACTCGTCACGATTTTCGGCGCGGACACCCTGGCGCCGTTCGCGCTCCGTGCCGACAAGTCGTACTTCTGCGCACCGGACGAAACGGCGTTCCTCGCCTATCGCGTCGTCAACGGCGTCGCCGTCATCGCGGGCGACCCGATCGGCCGCGACGGCGCGCGCGAGGAGCTGGTGGGATCGTTCCTCGGGTTCGCGCACGAGCGCGGCTGGCGCGTGGCCGTGCTGGGCGCATCGGAGCGGGACCTCCAGCTCTATCGCTCGCTCGGCCTGCGAGCGCTCTACCACGGAGACGAGGCAGTCGTCGAGACCGCGAGCTTCTCGCTCGAGGGCAGGCCCATCAGGAAGGTGCGGCAGTCCGCGCACCGCCTCGAGAACGCCGGCTTCAGGGCGCGCGTCCTGCGACCGGAGGAGATCGACGACTCTGTCCGCGGGCAGCTCGAGGACGTGGCGCGGACCTGGCGCGGCAAGGCGCCGGAGCGCGGCTTCGCCATGGCGTTCGACGCGCTCTTCCGGGGGGACGACGACGATGCCGTGTTCGTCGTCGGAGTCGACGGCGACGGGCGTGCGCGAGGCTTCCTGCACTTCGCCGTCTGCCGTGCCGGATCGGCGCTCTCGCTCTCCTCGATGCCGCGGACCGCAGACGTTCCGAACGGCTTCACCGAGTGGCTCATCTGTGAATCGATCGAATGGGCGCGAGCACACGGCTTCGCGCACGTCTCGTTGAACTTCTCGCCCTTCGCGGCGCTCCTCTCGCCCGAGGCCGAGCTGAGCTTCTCCCAGCGCCTCCAGGCTGCGACACTGCGGCGCATGAAGCCGTGGTTCCAGCTCGACAACCTGCTGCTCTTCAACCGGAAGTTCTTCCCTTCCTGGCAGCGGCGCTTCGTGGTCTACGAGCGGCGCCGCGACTTGCCGCGCGTGGGAATTGCGGCACTCGCCGTCGAGGCGTACCTCCCGTTCCGGTGATCGCGGCCGGCCTCGCGCTGGCCGTGGGCTCCGCCGTCGCGATCGGCGGCGGGTACGTGCTCCAGCACTCCTCGGCGTCGCAGCTCCCGCCGTTGACGCTTCGCCGGCCCGTTCACTCGCTCGCGCTGCTGTTCCGAAGCGGGCGCTGGGCCGTCGGGTTCTTCGCCGGGATCGGCGGCTGGGTGCTGTATGTCGCCGCCTTGCGGCTCGCGCCGCTCTCGCTCGTCCAGGCGGCGTCGGCCGGGGGCATCGGAGTGCTCGCGCTCGGCGGTGCCAGGCTGCGGCCTGCCGAGCGCGTCGGCGTCGGCGCCGCGCTCGCCGGGCTCGTGCTGCTCGGGCTCTCCGTCGGGGCGCACCCACCGACGGCGCACGGCCGTGTCGCGGCCGTCTCGATCTGGGTGGCCGCGTCGGCTGCGGCCGCGGGCGCGCTGGCGGCCCGGCGGTCGTCCGCGGCCGCGCTCGGCACCGCTGCGGGCGTCCTGTATGCGGCCGGTGACGTGGCGACCAAGGCAGCGGTCGCGGGCGGTGCCCGGCTGGCGTTCGCGCCCGTTCTCCTGGCCTGTCACGGGCTCGCGTTCGTCTGCCTCCAGCTGGCCTTCCAGCGGGGCAGCCGGCTCGCCTCGGCGGGCATGGCCGTCCTGTGGACGAACGCCCTCCCGATCGTGGCCGGAACCATCCTCTTCTCGGAGGCGCTCCCCGCCGGGGTGCGGGGAGGCCTCCGGGTCGCCGCCTTCGCGCTCGTCCTCGTCGGCGGCGTCGCCCTCAGCCGCCGTGCTCCGGTTTCCGGAGCGCTCGAGCCGGTAACATTGACTGACTAGTCAATCGACACGGGAGTCGGCGATGGTCAGCATCGAGCAGGGCACGGGCGTCTCGTTCGGGCTCACGGAGGAGCAGAAGGCCCTGCGGGAGCTCGCGCGCGAGTTCGCGGAGAACGAGATCCGGCCGCTCGAGCACGAATGCGACGAGCACATGCGGCATCCGGCCGACGTGATCGGGAAGGCGCACGACCTCGGCCTCATGAACCTGCACGTGCCGGAGGAGTACGGCGGCCCGGCGCTCTCGGCCTTCGACGGCATGCTCGTCGGAGAGGAGCTCTACTGGGGCTGCTCGGGCATCGGCACGTCGCTCACCGCGAACGGGCTCGGCGCCGGCCCGGTGATCCTCTTCGGCGACGCCGAGCAGAAGGCACAGTGGCTGCCGCCGCTCATCGAATCGCCGATCCTCTGCTCGTTCGGGCTGTCCGAGCCCGGAGCGGGCTCGGATGTCGCCTCCTTGAAGACGACGGCCGTCCGCGAGGGCGACGAGTACGTCGTCAACGGATCGAAGACGTTCATCACGAACGCCGGCTACGCCGCCTGGACGGTTGTCTTCGCGAAGACCGACCCCAAGGGCGGCGCGAAGGGGATGTCGGCGTTCGTCGTCCCCATGGACGCACCCGGCGTGACCATCGAGCAGCACCTGGACAAGATGGGGCAGCGCGCGACGGACACGTCGGCGTTCGCGCTCCAGGACGTGAGAGTCCCCGCCGCCAACCGCCTCGGCGAAGAGGGCGACGGGTTCAAGATCGCGATGGCGACGCTCGACTTCACGCGCCCGGGCACTGCCATCGGAGCCGTCGGCGTCGCCCAGGCCGCATACGAGCACTCCGTCGCCTACGCGAAGGAGCGCGTCACGTTCGACGTGCCGATCGCGATGCACCAGGCGGTCAACTTCATGATCGCCGACATGGCGACCGAGATCGAGGCGGCGCGTCTGCTCTGCTGGCAGGCCGCGTGGATGCTCGATCAGGGATTCGGGCGCAAGGCGACGCTGTACTCGTCGTTCGCGAAGCGCTTCGCCGCCGATACGGCGATGAAGGTGGCCACCGACGCCGTGCAGGTTTTCGGCGGCTACGGCTACATCAAGGAGTACCCGGTCGAGAAGCTCATGCGCGACGCGAAGCTGTTCCAGATCTACGAGGGCACCTCGCAGATCCAGCGGCTCGTGATCGCAAAGGAAATATTCTTGCCGCGTGCCGATTGAGATCGACCTCTCCGGGCGCGTCGCCTTCGTCACCGGCGGCTCGCGCGGTCTCGGTCGTGCCGATGCGCTGACGCTCGCTCGCGCCGGCGCGGACGTCGTCGTTGCGGATCTCCTCGTCGAGTCGGAGCTGACCGAGGAGACGGACCGCTACGGGACGTTGGCGACCGTCGCCCGCCGGCAGGGGCTCGTCCACACCGAGGAGACGGTGCGCGACATCGAGGCGATGGGGAGGAGGTCGCTCGTCGTTCGCTGCGACGTCACCGACCGCGCAGAGGTCGATGCAGCCGTCGCGCGCACGGTCGAGCAGCTCGGCTCGCTCGACATCCTCGTCAACAACGCCGGCACGCTCGATCACGTCGCCCAGTTCCACGAGCAGTCGCCGGAGCTGTGGGAGCGCGATCTGAGCGTCAACCTCACGGGCGCGTTCAACTGCGCGCAGGCTGCGTGGCCGCACATGCAGGCGCGCGGCTGGGGCCGGATCGTCAACATGGCATCCGTCGCAGGCACGCTCGGCGGGTTCGGCCAGGCGAGCTACTCGACGACGAAGGCGGGGCTCCTCGGGCTCACGAAGACCCTCGCGCTGGAGGGCGGCCGCCACGGGATCACGTGCAATGCGATCGTCCCGGGCGTCATCGGGACCGAGGCCTTCGAGATGGCGAACGCGACGATGAACGAGCGCATCGTCAGGCGGACCGCGTTGAGGCGGCCGGGCGAGCCGCAGGAGATCGCGAACGTCGTCGCGTTCCTCTGCTCCGACCTCGCCGCCTACGTCACCGGCATCGAGCTGAACGTGAGCGGCGGGGTCGAGCTCTTCGTCTTCTAGCTGCCGCCTGAAAGTGCTGCGCCCTGAAAGGGCGCAGCACTTTCAGGCGATGAGGGGTCCCGCTTCGCGGGAGCGCTCGCGGGCGAAGCCCGCGAGCTCTTTGGTCTGTCGGTGAAGGGATGTTCTGCGCGGGCGGCGGCGGCTTCGCCGTCCCCGCCCGCTGGTGCGGCCTCCGCTAACGCGTACGCGTTAGCTGCGGCCCGGTTTCGGGGTCTGGGCGACCGGCTGAAACCGCCTGCCCGACTCATCCCATCGCGCAGAACCGAACCGGCGCCTCACACTCTCAAGAGCTCGGCGGCTTGGCCGCCGAGCGCTCCCGCGAAGCGGGAAACCTCAATCGCCCTGAAAGGGCGCAGCGCTTTCAGGGCTACCATCGCCGGATGCGCCGGAACGTCGCTCTTCTCCTGCTCGTCGTCGTGGCGGCCGGTGTCGTCCTCGGGCTCGTCTTCGCGGGCTCGCCGGCGACGATCGCCAGCGGAGTCCGGGTCGACGGCATCGACGTCGGCGGCCTGAGCGCATCGCAGGCCCGAGGGCTGCTCGAGGGGAAGGCGGCGGTCCTGTCGTCGCGGCCGGTCGTCTTCGTCGCGGGGGAGAAGCGGTTCCGCATTCGTCCGGCGGAGCTCGGCGTGCAGTCCGACTGGCGCGCCGCCGTCGACGATGCGCAGCGACAGGGCTCCGGCTTCGCTCCGCTGCGCGGGATAAAGCGTCTCGGCGTGGACGTATTCGGCGCCGACGTCACCCCCTCGACGAGCGTCCTGACCGGCGCGCTCCAGTACGAGCTGGACCGCATGGCGAAGGCGGTCGACCGGCCGCCGCGCGATGCGTCGCTCACGCTGCGCGGCTCGCGCGTCGCGATCGTCCCGTCGCGTCCGGGCCGGACGCTCGACGAGGCCGCGGCAGCGGCGGCGCTCGTACGGGAGCTCTCCTCCCTCGACCGCTCGTCGACACCGGTCCCGCTCCCGATGCGCGTCACGAGGCCGCACGTGCGCGCGGCCGCACTCAGGCATGAGGCCGGCCAGGCGCGCCTCGCGCTGTCCGCGCCCGTCAGGCTGCTCCTCGGGCCCACGCGCTTCCTGTTGACGCCGGCCCGTCTCGCGCCCTTGCTCTCACTCCCGTCCGGCGGCTCCTCGGCCCTGCGCATCGGCGGTCCCGCTGCCGACGCATGGCTGCGAAAGCTCGGCGCGCAC
Organism: Gaiellaceae bacterium; assembly: GCA_036260475.1. Classification (GTDB taxonomy): domain Bacteria; phylum Actinomycetota; class Thermoleophilia; order Gaiellales; family Gaiellaceae; genus Palsa-739. The sequence goes on from DATAMX010000192.1 coordinate 9,477, forward strand.
GTCCAGAAGCCCGCCAGGGATGCAACCTTCGCCGTCGACGGCCCGAAGGTCAGCATCGTCCCCGACCGGCCCGGCGTCCGCCTCGACGCGGTGCGGACGGCGCAGGCCGTCCTCGCCGCCGCGCTGCGGCGCGACCCGGAGCGTCGCGTCGCGCGGCTCCCGCTCCGATCCGTGCCGGCGAAGCTGACCGCCGCGGCCGCGCGCGGCATGGGGATCGACGGTCTCGTCTCGACGTACACGACCGAGTACGGCGGCGTTCCCAACCGGATTCACAACGTTCAGCTCGTGGCACGTCTCGTGGACGACAAGCTGATCGCCCCGGGCGCGGAATTCTCCTTCAACAAGACCACGGGCGAGCGCACCGCTGCGAAGGGATTCCTCGTCGCGCCGGTGATCGTGAACGGCGAGGTCACGACCGGGCTCGGCGGCGGCGTGTGCCAGGTGTCGACGACGGTCTTCAACGCCGCCTTCGAGGCGGGCGTGAAGATCACCGCGCGCACGAATCACGCGCTCTACATCAGCCACTATCCGCAGGGGCGCGACGCGACCGTCGACTATCCCGACGTCGACCTACGCTTCGTGAACGACACCGGCCACTGGCTCCTGCTCCGCACGTTCGTCGGAGCGTCGTCGCTGACCGTGAGCCTGTACGGCACGCCGACCGGGCGGAAAGTCGAGAGCACGACCGCGCCGCTCGTCGCTCGCAGCAAGATCAAGGTGAAGAAGACCGTCGATCCGACGCTGAAGCCCGGCGAGCAGGTGATCGACGATCCCGGCGAGCCGGCCATGACCACGAGCGTCACGCGTGACGTGTACGCCGCCGACGGGAAGCTGCTCTACCACGACGTCTGGTCGTCCTACTATCGCGCGGCGCCCGAGCTGCTGCGAGTCGGGCCGAAGAAGAAGAAGCCGGCCCGGCCGGCCACGGCTACGACTCCGCCGTCCGGATAGCGTCGGCGAGCCAGTCCGGCACGCGCGTCGGGCGAAACGTCTTCGCGTCGACGCAGGCATGCGCGGTCCAGCCGTCCGCGATCGGCATACCGTCGATGCGGACGATCACGTAGTCGTAACGGAAACGGGCTCCACGCAGGCCGACGCACCGGGCGTGCACGTCGAGCTCGTCGTCGAACCGAGCGGGAACGCGGTAGCGGCAGAAGGACTCGAGCACGAGCGCCTCGATCCCGCTGTCGCGAAGCGTCTGGTATCCGCCCGCGAACGCGCGCAGGTACTCGACGCGTGCGACCTCGAACCACACCGGGTACGCCGCGTTGTGCGCGATTCCCTGTGCATCCGTGTCGGCGAAGCGCACGCGGACGCGCGTCGTGAACGAGAAACCTTCCATGGAGCAACTCTACGATGGGCGCATGTCGGTCGAGCGCCTCGCCGGGCTGATCCGCGCTCACCAACCGTGCGTGGTGCTCACCGGGGCGGGCATCAGCACCGAGTCGGGGATCCCCGACTTTCGCTCGCCGACCGGCATCTGGCGGCAGTACGACCCGATGGAATACGCCACCATCGACGCCTTCCTCGCCGACCCGGGAAAGGTGTGGGATTTCTACGGCAAGCGCCTCACTGCGGTCGCCGCCGTCGAGCCGAACGACGGACATCGCGCGCTCGCCGATCTCGAGCAGCGCGGCTGGGTTCACGCGATCGTCACTCAGAACGTCGACGGCTTGCACGCGCGGGCAGGTTCGCGGAACGTGGTCGAAGTGCACGGGTCGCTGCGCACGTGCAGCTGCCTCGGGTGCGGAACGGACGTGCCCTTCGAGCAAGCGCTGACCGGGCTGCCTCTGCCGGCCTGCCCGTCGTGCGGGCGCGTGCTCAAGCCCGGCGTCGTCATGTTCGGAGAGCTCCTGCCCGAGGCGGCGATCGCGCGTGCGCTGCGGCTGGCGTCGGAGGCAGGGCTGATGCTCGTCGTCGGCTCCTCGCTCGAGGTCCACCCTGCTGCCGGCCTGCCGCTCGAGACCCTTGCGGCGGGCGGCAAGGTCGCGATCGTCAACCGCGGCTCGACGCAGCTCGACGGACGTGCAGAGGTGTGCGTCGACGCCGGCGCCGGCGAGACGCTGAAGGCCTTGGTGGAGGCTATGCGAGGGGCTTGAGCGACGCGGCGAAGATCGCCTCGTGCAGGCGGCCGGCGGCGCTCGGTGCGATCGCGAGGGTGAATACCGGCACGATGCGGCCCGCCGCGAACGCCGTCGCGAAGTAGTCGCCGACCATGCGCCCCTCGGCCTCCGCGAGCCAGTCCATCTGCATCGGCTCGGGGTCGAGCCGGAGCGGCTTCGTCCAGGTGGCGCCGCCGTCCGGGGACTGCACGAACGCGATCCCGAGCGCACAACCGGCCCCCGCGCACGACCCGGGGGTGTAGTACGCATAGACGAGTGCGAGATGGCCGGGGCGCGCGGGGTCGGCGCCCAGCCCGGGGATCATCGCATCGAGCGTCGACGACGTCGGTGCGAGCGGCACGCGCAAGGGCGCGCTCCACGTCGAGCCGTCGGTCGAGCTCGAAACGACGATGTCGTTCGCGGCGCACGCCGGCCGGAAGCGGCAGTCGGCCCACGACGCGAACACGGTCCCTGCAGCGTCGATTGCGAGCGAGGGGAGCGAGATCGCGCGCAGGGGGTCGTTGTCGGCCGACGTCAGCGCGGCAACTGTCGCACGGGTGAAGGTCGCGCCGCCGTCCGTCGAGCGGAAGCTCTCGATCGTTCCCGTGAGCCCTCTCTGCCCCTGGTAGTCCCCGGCGACCGCGACGAGCGCGCCGTCGGGGAGCACGGTCGGCTGTGTCCCGACGAGCATGCCCGTCGCACGCACCGGCGTCGACCAGGTCAGACCGCCGTCGTCCGTCGACTGGCTGACGGTGATGCCCTGGTCGTCGTCGGTGTAGAGCGCGTAGCACCGGCCGCGGAAGGGGCTCGAGCTCCCGTTGTCGCAGGCGAGCCAGTCCTTGTCGAGCGCAGGCGCCGACGCAGCACTGACCGGGCTCGACCAGTGCAGACCGTCGCTCGAGCGCGCCACCATCACGCGCGTGCCGCCCTGTTCGAGCGTCAGCGTGGCGATCAGCCAGACGCCGTGCGCGGCGTCGTACGCGACCGTCGGATCGGACGCGGCGCGCTCCGGGCCGGCAGGGACGGACTCGGCCGTGACGCCGGGAAGCAGGCCGCGCGTCCAGCTGCGGCCCGCGTCCTTGGAGACCGCGAACCCGATGTTCGAGGCTCCGCCCGTCGCGAACCTGCCCACCTGGTACGCGGCGACGACGGTCGCCCCCCAGGCGGCGTCGGCGGGCTCGACCGACGTCTCGTGCTGGCCTGCGGGATTTGTCGAGGCGTCCACGGACAGGCGGCGCGAGACGACCTGGCAGTTCGCCGCCACCTGGTCGGACAGGTCGGCGGCGACGACGTTGAAGCCGGCGCCGCAGTCGACCCGGTCCACGCCGCCCCAGGCCGCCTGAACGAAGTCGTTGCCGCGCCCGCCGAGGATGCGATCCGGCGCGGGCGTGCCGAGCACGAGGCCTCCATGCCCGGGCGCGTGGATGGTCGCCGCCGCGGCCGGGGGAACGAGCACGAGCGCGATCACGAGCAGGAGCCTCTTCATCGAGCGCGCAGCGTAACGGCCTGCGCTTTCGTAGACTGTGTGCCGTGGCCGACGAGAAGCGCACCGACCTGCTCGGCAAGCTCGCCGAGCTGAGCGAGGAGGCGATCCAGCGCCTGCAGGACGCGCCGGGCGGCGACCGCGTGGTGGGCACGATGAGCGCGATGAAGGACCGGCTGGACGAGCTCCAGCGGCGGGTGCGCGGGATCGACGAGCTCGAGACGCGTCTCAGCGCGCTCGAGCGGAAGGTCGAGAAGCTGGCGAAGGACGCCGGCTCGTCGACGGCCCAGCGCGCCACCAAGACCAAGTCGTAACGGCGAGGCCTGCAGCGAGCAGCAGCCCGCCCGCGATGTCGGACGGGACGTGCTGGGCGCCGAGCTCGAGCATGACCGTCGACGACACCGCCCACAGCACGGCCCATCTCCACGCCCGCGGCCATGCGCAGGACACCGCCATCGCCACGAGCGCCGCACGAATCGTGTGCCCGCTCGGGAACGAGTTGTCGAGTGCGGCGACGTGGAGCCCCTGGGCGAAGAGCGCCGGGCGCGTGAGCGTCTCTTTCGTCAGCACCTCGACGCCGTTCCCGGCCGCGTAGACGGTCGCGAGCGCGACCGCAGCGCCTCCGCGGACCGCGAAGCACGCGAGGGCCACGATCGCGGCGGAGGTGAGGAGCGCCGCCGGCAGCGTGACGAGGTCGGTCGTGACCGCGACGACGCCGCGCCAGGAGGAGCCCCAGAGCGGCACGAGCGCCTCCGCGAGGGTCGGCTTCGCACTGGTGAACTGCGCCTCCGGCATCGCGTGGTGCATCGCCCACTCGTCGAGCGAGGTCAGATTCCCGTGGGCGACGAGCGCGGCGAGTGCAGCGAACGCGCCTGCCGCCGCCGGCGCGGCTGCAGCCCTAGCGCGGGACACGCACCCGCAGAGCGCCGGGCACGATCTCGAAGCGCACAGGCGTCGTACCGACCTGTTCTCCGTCGAGCTCGATCGGCAGCGTCTCGGCTGCGTCCACCTCGACGACGCGGGCGCGGACGAGATCGACTTTCGGGTGCGCGAGATGCGTTCCGCGGTACAGCTTCGGAGCCGTGCTCGCGAAGTCGAGCTTGTTGACGTCGCCGATCAAGAGGACGTCGAAGAGCCCGTCGTCGGGGCGGGCGTCCGGCGCGAGCCGCATCGCCCCGCCGTGGTACTGGCCGTTCGCGACGATCACGTCGTGCATGCGCGCCGAGCGCCGCTCGCCGTCGAGCACGACGTCGACGACCGTGTTCTGCCAGGCGAGGAAGACGCGCACGAGCGCGTAGAAGAACGTCGCCTTCCCACCGAGCGCCTTCGACATGCCGTTCGCGCGCTGGGCGACGGCGGCGCTCATGCCGACGCTGCCGACGTTGCAGACGTAGCGCTCCTGCTCGTCGCCTGCCCAGGTCCGGTACGTGACGCGCCCCACGTCGACGGCGCGCGTCTGCCCGTCGATCGCGGTCCGGACGGCGTCCTCGAAGCGCGACGGGATCCCGTACGTGCGGACGAAGTCCATGCCCGTGCCGAGCGGGATCGTCGCCAGCTCCGGCCCGCCGCCGCCGCGCAGGAGCCCGTTGACGGTCTCGTTCAGCGTGCCGTCGCCGCCGACCGCGACGACGAGGTCGGCGTCGTCGCGGGCGGCGCGCTCGGCGAGCTCGATCAGGTGGCCGCCACGCTCGGAGAGCAGCGTCTCGCCACTCAGGCCGAGCGCCGCCGCGCGGTTCGCCAGCTCCGGCCAGCGCCTACCCGTGGCGCCGTTTCCCGAGGCCGGGTTGACGAGGAAGACGGTCTTAAGCGGAGGCGTCGAATGAATCGCCGCCTCCTCTTCTGGTCGGCATCGCGAGCGACGCCTTAGGCGGAGGCGTCGAATGAATCGCCGCCTCCTCTTCTGGTCGGCATCGCGAGCGACGCCTTAGAGGCTCTCACACAATGAGCGATTGTGTCGCCCGGCCGCACTCGGCGGCGCGCTGCTGCGTCCTCGGTCGGCCCGATAGCCAAACTATCGGGCCTCCCTGCGTCCTTGCATCGCACTCGCCGATCGCGCCCGGATCGACGAACGTCATTATGTGAGAGCCTCTTAGTCAGCGGCCGTGACCGTGGCGAGCCCGACCCGCGTCATCCGGTCGACGGCTGCGCGCAGCTCGTCGTCGCTGATGCGCGTGAACTCCCCCTCGACGACGATGTCGCTCACGGTGAGCAGGCAGCCGGCGTGCACCCTGCGCAGCGCGCCGAGCGTGAACAGGATCGCAGCCTCCATCTCGACGCCGAGGATGCCGCGCTCCGACCAGCGCTGGTACTGGCCCGCGTCGGGGTTGTAGAAGACGTCGCTCGACACGACGGGGCCGACGTGGATCGGCTGCCCGAGCTCCTTCGCCGCGTGCACGGCCGCATGCACGAGCTCGAAGCTCGCCGTCGGGCAGTGCGGCTCGCGCACGTATGTCTGGGTCGTCCCGTCCTGGGGCACGGCCGTGAGGGCGACGATCATGTCGCCGAGCGCGTGCTGGGGCTGCAGCCCGCCGCACGTGCCGACGCGCAGGATCTTCTTCGCGCCGAGCATGACGAGCTCCTCGATCACGATCGCGGCGGATGGGCAGCCCATACCGGTGGCCTGCACCGAGACCGGCTTGCCTTCCCAGGCGCCGCGGAAGCCGAGCATCCCGCGCTCTCCGTTGACCTGCACGACGTCGTCGAGGTAGGTCTCGGCTATGTACTTGGCGCGCAGCGGGTCGCCCGGAACGAGGACGGCCTCGCCGTAGTCGCCGGCCTCGGCGCGAAGGTGAATTGGCATCGCGACCACCCTAACCCGTGGCCGGGAGTGGAATGATCGGGATCGTGGTTGCCGTCGACCCGACACTCGACGAGATCCTCGCCTTCTGCGCGGAAGAGCCGATCGAGCGGGTCTTCCTCGAGGACATCGCGCGCCGCGGCCTCGGCCGGTTCTCCGCACTCGCCGATGACGGCCGCCTGGCGGCGCTCTGCCACGTCGGCGCGAACGTCGTCCCGACGGGCGTGGGCTGCGGCGCGTTCGCGGACGCCGTCGTGCGCGGACAGCCGCGCATGATCATCGGCGAGGAACGCGCGGTCGCCGCACTGTGGTCGGAGGCGGAGGGCGGTCTGCCGCGGCCGCGTGACGATCGCCCGGGCCAGCCGGTGTACGTCCTCGAGGACGCGCCGCCCGCGGGCGACTCGAGCCTCCGCCCCTCGACGCTTGCCGACCTCGACCTGCTCGTTCCCGCCTGCGCGGCCGCCCACCGGGAGGAGATCGGGATCGATCCGATGCGCCGCGACCCGGACGGCTTCCGCTGGCGCACGCGCATGCAGGTCGAGGACGGGCGCTCCTGGCTCTGGCTCGAGGACGGTGTGATCCGGTTCAAGGCCGAGGCCTCCGCGTGGACGCCGAATGCCGTGCAGCTGCAGCAGGTCTGGGTCGACCCGCAGGCCCGGGGGCGCGGGTACGCGCAGAGGGGGATGCGCGACCTCTGCCGGCTCCTGCTCGAACGCGTTCCGGCCGTGTGTCTCTTCGTCCGTCCGGAGAACGACGTCGCCATGCACGTGTACGAGCGGATCGGGATGCGACGCACCATCTCGTACCGTTCGCTCATCTTCTGATGCTCGAGCGAGTCGAAGCCTTCATCCGCGAGCACGACCTGATCGAGCCCGGTGGAGAGGTGTGCTGCCTTGTCTCGGGAGGCGCCGATTCGACGTGCCTCTGGCACGTCCTCGGCGCGCTCGGCTATCGCGTGAGCGCGCTGCACGTGAACCACAAGTTGCGCGGCGAGGACTCCGACGAGGACGCACGCTTCTGCTCGGACGTTCTCGGCGCGGAGGTCGTCGAGCTCGACGGGCGCAACCTGAGCGAGGCGGAGCTGCGGGAGCAGCGGTACTCGGTCGCGGGTGACAGGCTGCGCGCGACCGGTCACACCGCCTCCGATCAGGTCGAGACGATCCTGTACCGGCTCGCATCCAGGGGAACGGCAACGGGCATCGCCCCGTCGCGGCCGGACGGCGTCGTCCACCCGCTGCTCGACGTGTGGCGCAGGCAGACGAAGGCGTATTGCGAGACGGAGGGCCTCGCATTTCGCGTCGATTCGTCGAATGCCGACACGAAGCGCGGCCTCATCCGCGACGAGATCCTTCCGCTCCTCCGCCGGCTGCATCCACAGGCGGACGCGAACATCCTGCGCGCGCTCGACACCCGCCAGACGCTGCCGCCCCCGCTCGCGGAGCTCCTGACCTCACCAGCCGGCTCGCGGCGAGTCGACCTCGGCGGCGGCCTCATGGCCGTGCGCGAGTACGACCGTCTCTGGCTCGAGCACGGGCCGATCGAGCTGACGGGCGAGGTGCGCTGGGGTCCCTGGCGCATCCGCTCGCAGACCGAAGGACTTAAGGTACGAGGATGGCGGGCCGGCGACCGGCTCGCGGGTCGCAGCAAGAAGATTCAGGACGTATTCGTGGACGCCAAGATTCCCCGCTCCGAGCGCGAGGCCTGGCCGCTGGTCGTGCGGGGGGACGAGGTCGTCGCCGTTCCCGGCATCGTCGACCATCCGGATGTCGAAGTTGAACGCGACTGAGCTGGAACGCGCGGTCACAGAGGTCCTGATCGAGGCCGACACGCTGCAGCAGCGCGTCGCAGAGCTCGGCGAGGAGATCTCCGCGGATTACGCCGGGCGCGACCTCCTGCTCGTCGGCGTCCTCAAGGGCGCCGTCTTCTTCATGGCCGACCTCATGCGCCACCTCACCATCCCGTGCGAGATCGACTTCATGGCCATCTCGAGCTACGGCGACTCGACCGACTCCTCCGGCGTCGTGCGGATCCTCAAGGATCTCGACATCAACATCGAGGGTCGGCACGTCCTCGTCGTCGAGGACATCATCGACTCGGGCCTCACGCTGTCGTACCTCGTCCGGAACCTCGAGGCGCGCGAGCCGGCGACCCTCGAGATCTGCGCGCTCCTGACGAAGCCGGAGCGGCGCGAGATCGACGTCCCGGTGCGCTACGTCGGCTTCGAGATCCCCAACCGCTTCGTCATCGGGTACGGGCTGGATTTCGCCGAGCGGTACCGCAATCTGCCGTACGTCGGCGTCCTCGATCCGGCCCAGCTTCCAGAAGGGGCGTAACTCCCCGGGGCGAAAGCCCGATACCACTATGGACGCTGGTACCCTGCCTGGGAGGCCTCTTCCTTGAATCGCTTCTTCCGCAGCGCTCTCTTCCCGCTGATCATCATTGCAGCGCTCGTCTGGCTGGCCCTGCAGACGCTGGGCGGCCACGGGACGAAGACGACGCAGGCGACGACCTCCCACGTCTACTCGATCATCCGCGACCACCAGGCGGACATCTCCGGGCCGGTCGTCATCGACCCGAACAAGCAGTCGCTGACGCTGACGACCACGAGCGGGCAGAAATACAGCGTCCACTACGCATCGCCGCAGGCCGAGGCGCAGATCGAGCAGACGATGGTGAATCGCGGCGTCTCGTTCAACTCGAAGGGCGTCGGCTCGTCGCCGTGGTGGTCGATCCTCACGAGCCTCCTGCCGTTCGTGCTCCTGTTCGGCTTCTGGATCTTCCTCATGAACCAGGTGCAGGGGGGCGGCTCGAAGGTCATGAGCTTCGGCAAGTCGCGCGCGAAGCGGATGACGCCGGACTCGCCGAAGATCGGCTTCAAGGACGTCGCCGGCGTGGACGAGGCGGTCGAGGAGCTGCAGGAGATCAAGGAGTTCCTCGAGAACCCGAAGAAGTTCCAGGCGCTCGGAGCGCGCATCCCCAAGGGTGTGCTGCTGTACGGGCCTCCGGGCACCGGCAAGACGCTGCTCGCGCGCGCGGTCGCCGGCGAGGCGGGCGTGCCGTTCTTCTCCATCTCCGGCTCCGACTTCGTCGAGATGTTCGTCGGCGTCGGCGCGTCGCGTGTGCGCGACCTGTTCGAGCAGGCGAAGCAGGCGGCGCCGTGCATCGTGTTCATGGACGAGATCGACGCGGTCGGCCGCCATCGCGGCGCGGGTCTCGGCGGCGGGCACGACGAGCGAGAGCAGACGCTGAACCAGCTGCTCGTCGAGATGGACGGCTTCGAGCTGAAGGACAACATCATTTTGATCGCCGCGACGAACCGCCCTGACATCCTCGATCCGGCGCTCCTGCGCCCGGGCCGTTTCGACCGGCAGATCGTCGTCGATCGTCCCGACCGCATCGGCCGCCGCAAGATCCTCGAGGTGCACACGAAGGGGAAGCCGCTCGCGCCCGAGATCGACCTCGACACGCTCGCGTCCGGCACGCCCGGCTTCACCGGAGCCGATCTCGCCAACCTCGTGAACGAGGCGGCGCTGCTCGCAGCGCGCCGCGGCAAGAAGACGATCGAGCAGGAGGAGCTCGAGGAAGGGATCATGCGCGTGATCGCAGGCCCCGAGAAGAAGACACGTCTCTTCTCCGAGGAAGAGCGGAAGATCACCGCCTACCACGAGCTCGGGCATGCAAT
>DATAMX010000211.1:0-11068 GCA_036260475.1 Gaiellaceae bacterium
GTCGGGGCGCTTACTGCAGTAGACCTCCCGCGCAAGCTACGACCAAGGCCGGAGCGTAAGCCGGGCGAAGCCGGCTTACGCGCAGGCGCACCAGCGGGCGGGGACGGGCGCAGCCCGCCACCGGCCGCGCAGAACCGAACCATCGCCCGACACCCTCAAGAGCTCGCGGGCTTCGCCCGCGAGCGCTACCGCGAAGCGGGACCCTCTAGCGCGTGAACGTGCGCAGCACGTTCACGCGAGTGTCAGTGCTGGTGATGGCAGGGGAGCCACTGATGGCCGAAGTCGCGCATCGCGTCGATGATCGGCAGGAGAGACTCGCCCTTGTCGGTCAGCTCGTACTCGACGCGCGGCGGCGATTCCGGATAGCTGTGCCGCTCCACGATGCCCTCGGCCTCGAGCGCGCGCAGCCGCTCGGCGAGCGTGCGCGGGCTGATGCCGTGGCAGGAGTGCTCGAGCTGCGAGAAGCGCCGCGGCCCCTCGGACAGGTCGTGGACGAGGAGCGCGGTCCACTTGGCGCCGATGATCTCGGCGGAGGCGGCCACCGCACAGGTGCCGGCCTCGTGGACGGGGAGCATCGTCCGGGTGATCTCCGGAGTGGCCATGTCATCCATTGTACGGACCGCCTCAGATACGGAAAGGGGCCGGACAGGCGTCGATCTTCGGGATGGCGAAGCGGGCGATCGTCCCGAACCCCTCGGCCGGCTTGCAGGCCTGGGCCACGCCGGCGTCGCAGGCGACCGACAGGAAGATGAAGGCGTCCTCCATCGAGAAGCCGTGCTCGTCGACGAGCATCCGCGCCGCCTCCTCGCAGACGAGCTGGAGCGCGTCCGCGTAGTCGTAGGCGGTCGCATGCGGGAGCCAGCGGTCGGCGAGCTCGGTGACCGGCCAGCGGGCCTGCTTGCCCTTGAGCACGTCGAAGCGGATGTCGACCTCTCCGGCGATCTCCACGCCGGTGAAGCAGATCTCGCCGTCGCCCATGGACGCGTGCATGTCGCCGACGGCGAACATCCCGCCCGGCCGGCGCACGGGGAAGAAGATCTTCGCGCCCTTCCCGTGCAGATGGTCGTCGAGGTTGCCGCCGTGCATCCCGGCGAGGCCGTTCGAAAGCTCTTCGCCGCCGGTGGCGACCCCGACGACGCCGACCATCGGCCGCGCGGGGAAGGCGATGCGCTCGTTCTGCCGGATGAGCCCGTCCTTCACCTCGAACATCCGCGTCAGCGGCTTCCGAACCTGGTCGATGAGCTGCCCGAAGCCGGGGATGAGCGTCGCGACGCCCCACTCGATCGGGCGTACGTCGAGGATCTCCGCCACGAGCGAGTCGCCCGGCTCCGCGCCCTTCACGGCGACGGGGCCGGTCGCGCTGTTGATGCGCGACAGGTCGATCTCGGTGACGAGGTCGTCCTCGCTCCGGATCTGCCCCGTGAAGCAATCGTTCGTCTCGAAGGTGACGGTGTCGCCGGGCTCGACCTCCAGCACGGGCTGGAGGTCGGGCCCGAACGACCAGATCACTTCGCTACGCGGCAGGCGATGGTGCTGCAACAGCCTCCCCCACCGTCTCGTCCTCGACGTAGACGCGGTCGATGTCCGCGAGCTTGTCGGGTCGCACGTAGACGACGAACGCCGTCAGCGCGAGCCCGAGGATCACCCACGCGATGTCTACCCAGTTGCCGTACTTCTCGGGGTAGACCGGCGGGTACTTCACGAACTGGTAGTAGAGCGGGAAGAAGAAGAGCACGATCCCGCCCACCGGCAACACGAGATGCAGGAGGGGGTTGAACTGGCTCCGCGCCTTTCTCCAGTACCAGACGACGGAGCCCGCGCTGACGAGCATGTACACGATGATCACCGGCGGCACGGCCAGCGTGGCGATCGTGAAGAAGCCGTTCAGCGGTCCCCACTTCCAGCCGAACAGCAGCGAGACGACGAGCGCGAACGCGGACATCCAGATGATCGCGATGTTCGGCGTCCTGAACTGCTTGTGCGTGTGTCCGAGCTGGCGCGGAGCGAGCCGGTTGCGGGCGAGTGAGTAGAAGACGCGGGTCGCCGCGTTCACGGCCGCGTTCGAGTTCGCCGCGATCGAGTTGCAGATCGCGAGGAAGATCAGGACCCAGCCTCCGCCCCAGAACACCTTGCCGAGGTTGCGCCAGGGGTCGGCGTTCGTCGTCGCCTGCTTCACGAAGTTGTCGAAGCCCGCTCCGAACACCCATGCGTACGAGCACAGGACGTAGAAGAGCCCGATCGCGATCGCGGAGCCGACGACCGCCCGCGGAACGGTCCGCCGCGGGTGCCGGGCCTCCTCGCCGAGCGGCGCCGATGCCTCGAAGCCGATGAAGGCGAGGATCGCGAACACCATCCCCTTGAAGACACCGCTCCAGGCGCCGACGGCGTGGTGCGGATTGAACGGCTGCAGGTTCAGGTCGCCCGCGTTCGAGAAGAGCATCCAGAGGGCGAGCGCGGCGAAGATCGTGATCTCGAAGGCCCCGAGGATCACGCCGGCGGTGGTGGAGAGACGGATGTCGCGATACGTGAGCAGGAAGACGATCACCGTCATCAGCACGACCCAGATCCACCACTGGCCGCTGTAGTGCCAGCCGATCGAGTTCGAGAAGACGTCGCTCATCGCCCAGCCGAACTCGAGGTAGAGGAACGGCGCCACGAGCGGCTGGAAGAGGATGAAGAGCCACGCGACGAGGAACCCGGCCCACGGCCCGAGAGACTTCGCGGCGTACGTGTACATGCCGCCCGCCGACGGAAACAGCTTTGCGAGCTGCCCGATCGCCGTCGCAGCGCAGATGCATGCGATCAGCGCGAGCCCGACCGACAGCGGCAGCGCCTGCTGCGCCTGCGGGACCGAGATGAAGATCGAATACGCCACGGCCGCAGCCGGCGCCATGTGCGTGATCGACTGGAAGAGCACCTGCGGGAGCCCGATCGAGTGCTCTCGCAGGTGGTCGAAGCGGCTTGCCCCTGCCTCCATCACTCCTCCTTCGCAGCGTCGAGGATGGAGGATTTGATCAAAGATCAGGTGCGGTGTGCAACTAGCTCCAGGGCGGAGGGTTGTGCACCCAGCGGCCGCCGACCATCGTGGCCACAACCTCGATCTCGGGCAGCTCGTCCGGCTCGATCGAGAGCGGGTCGCGGTCGAGCACGACGAGGTCGGCCGCGCGCCCGGGGAGGAGCGTCCCGCGCACCCGCTCGTCATGGGAGATCCAGGCGGGTGAGACGCAGGTCGCGTACAGCGCCTCCTCGACCGTCAGGCGCTGATCGGGGCGCCAGTGGCGCAGGACGGCGGCGAGCACGCCGGCCCACGGGTCGAGCTCCTCGACCGGTGCGTCCGACCCGTTCGCGAGCATCGCGCCCGACTCGAGCAGCGACCGGAACGAGTACACACCGTCGAGCTTGTCCGGCCAGAAGCGCTTCGCCAGCTCTTCGTCCGAGGGCGCGTGCGTGAACTGCACGGATGCCGCGACGCCGATCTGCGCGAAGCGGGCGACGTCCTCCGGCGCCAGGCATTGCGCGTGCTCGATGCGCTGTCGCAGGCCGAGCGGCTGCCACAGGTCGCGGGTGGACTCGAACGCGTCGAGCGCCTCGCGGTTCGCGCGGTCGCCGATCGCATGCACGCCGACAGGCCAGCCCGCCTCCGCGCCCGCGCGCACGATCTCCGCCAGCTCCTCTCCGCTCGTGATGCGGACGCCGCTGCCGTCCATCATCCACGCGGTCTGGGAGCCGAGCGTCCCGTCCATGAAGACCTTCAGGTAGCCGAGGCGCAGGAGCGGCGAGCCGACGCCGCTGCGCAGCGACAGTGCACGCAGCTCCGGCAGTCGATCCGCCGGAATCGACTGCCACACGCGCAGCTGCGGCTCGAGCTGCTGCCACAGGCCGGCGGCGCCGAGCCAACCGTCCTTGTCGTGCACGCACGTGACGCCGCGGGCGTGCGCGAGCCTGACGCCCGCGCGCATCGCGTCGAGGTACTCGTCCGCCGGCGCGGCGAGATGCTTGTCCTTGAAGCGCCACGCGGACTCCTCGCGCAGCACGCCCGTCGGCTCGCCGTCGGCGTCGCGCTCGACGACGCCCCCGTCCACTTCCAGGTCACCGCCTGCGAGCGCGAGCGCGGCCGTATTGAGCCACAGCGAGTGGTAGTCCTTCGACCACATCGCGACCGGCTCGTCCGAGATCGCGTCGAGCGCCCGCCGCGTCGGGGGTCCGTCCGGCCACTCGGCGTCGCGCCAGCCGTAGCCGCGCTTCCAGCCGCTCGCGCGAATGCGGTCGAGCGCCTCCGCGAGCGAGGCGCAGCCGTCGAGCTTCGCCTGCCGCTGCGCGAGCGCCCACGTCGGGAAGTGCACGTGCGAGTCGGTGAAGCCGGGGAGGACGCAGCGGCCGCCCAGGTCGACGACCTCGGGGCTCGCGAGCGCGGTCTCGTGCGTGCCCACCCCTCCTGCGATCCGGTCGCCGGCGATCGCGAGCGAGCGGGCGAGGGGGAGGGACGGGTCGAGCGTTCGGATGGTGCCGTTCTCGAGGATCACGCCTCGAGCGTACTTCGCCGGCTAACCGAGCATCCGGTCGGCGAGCGCGACGGTGAACGCGCGGCCGTGCGCGGGACGGACATCCAGCCGGAGCTTCCAATGCCCGGCCATGCCGACGGCGGGGAACATCCGCGTGTACGTCCCGGTCGCCCGCTCCGTCAGGGGAATGGTGAACCCGCCCATGTTCATGTCGAGCATCGTCACCGTCAGCCGGACGTGTGCGCCGGCTACCGGGCGGCCGTCTTCTCTCAGCGACACGGACACTCTCCCCGTCTGCGACGCCAGGTTGGGCGTCAGGTGGAACCCGACCCGGTAGTGGCCGGCGGGGAGCGCAACGCCCACCGGTCCGGGTCCCACGACGGCGAGGAGCATGGCGCTGAGGAAGACGGCCGCCACGTTGTGCGCCTCAGTGCGTGACCCGGATCGAGCCGCGCATGTATCCGTTGTGCGTCATCGCCCACGGATCGCAGGGGCTGCCGCACCACCAGTCGTAGCTGCCGGCCTTCGCGGCTTTCAGCGTGATGGTGACGCGACCGGGCGTGGAGCCCTTCGCGGCGGGGATGGCCACGTTCAGGCCGAGGCCGGGGGCGACGAGCGAGTGGGCGCCGCCGTCGTAGTTGACGAACGTGATCCGGGTCTTCTGGCCCGCCTTGACGACCGGGTTGGCCGGCAGGAAGGCGTCGTGCCACTTGCCGTCGGGGCCCTTCTTCGCGTGCTCGTCGTCGGACTTGACGAGGATCGTGAGCGTGGGCATCGAGCTGGACGGCTTTGCCGCCGCGGTGCCGGCCGCGCCGGCGGCCAGGACCGCAACAGCGGCTACTGCAAGGACGAGTGGGATCGAGCGCTTCATGGGTGCGACTCCTTTCGGTTTCGTCCATCGTGCTGAGCGCCCGACGACCCGGAATCGGGCCTTCCGCGGATCGCGGTGCGTAGCTTTCCGCGCCCCGAAATAGAATTGCCCCGTGCCCTGGGACGCCCTGAGCGAGGAGCAGCGCGAGCTCCGCGACCTCGTCCGGACGCTTGCGCGGGAGCGGATCGCGCCGCGGGCGGCCGAGATCGACTCCTCGCACGAGTTCCCGTGGGACGTCGTCGAGCTCTTCCGCGAGAACGACCTCTTCGGGCTCTTCTTCGGCGAGCCGCATGGCGGCCTCGGCACCGGAGCGCTGATGGCGCTGATCGCGATCGAAGAGGTGGCGAAGGTGTGCGCGACCTCGGCGCTCATCCTGGCCGTGCAGGAGCTCGGCTCGCTCGGGCTGAAGCTCGCCGGCACCGACGAGCAGAAGGAGCGCTGGCTGCCGCGGCTCGCGAGCGGCGAATGGTTGGGCGCGTACGCGCTCACCGAGGCCGGCTCCGGCTCCGACTCCGCGGCCATGCGCACGAGCGCGCGACGCGACGGCGAGCACTACGTGCTCAACGGCTCCAAGCGTTTCATCACCAACGCCGGCATCGCGTCGCTGTACACGGTGTTCGCGAAGACGGATCCCTCCGCCGGCCACTCCGGCATCTCGGCATTCGTCGTCGAGGCGGACGCCCCCGGCTTCGAGGTGGCGCGCCTCGAGCCGAAGATGGGCATCTCCGGCTCGACGACGGGCGAGCTCGCGTTCGACGACTGCCGCATCCCGGCCGCGAACCTGCTCGGTGCGGAAGGCGACGGGTTCAAGATCGCGATGCGCATCCTCGACCGCTCTCGTCCGGGTGTCGCCGCGCAGGCGCTCGGAATCGCGCAGGGAGCGACCGACTACGCGCTCGACTACGCGAAGACGCGCGAGACGATGGGCCGGCCGATCGTGCAGCACCAGCTCATCCAGGCGAAGCTCGCCGACATGGAGACCGAGTGCGAGGCGGCGCGCGGCCTGCTGTATCGCTTCGGCCGCATGCTCGACGAGGGCGTCGACGGGGCGGAGCTGACCAAGGCCTCCGCGATGGCGAAGCTCAAGTGCGGTGACGTCGCGATGGCGGTGACGACGGAAGCGGTGCAGATCCTCGGCGGCTACGGGTACATCAAGGAGTACCCGGTCGAGCGGTTCATGCGCGACGCGAAGATCACGCAGATCTACGAAGGCACGCAAGAGATCCAGCGCCTCGTGATCGCACGCGAGATGGTGAAGGAGTCGCGGGCATTCCTTCTCGCCGGCGTCGCCTGAGCGAGCTCCCCTGGTGGGAGGCAGTCGACCGTGGCCCGATTGCGGCGGCGCTCCCGTGGCCGAACGTGCAGGGCAAGCGCTGTCTCGACATCGGAGCGGCGGACGGCTTTTGGGCGTTCGAGATGGAACGCCGAGGCGCGGGCGACGTCCTCGCCGTCGATCTCGGGACCCCGTTTGCGGCGGGCGCGCGCAAACGGCTCGAGCGGGTGCGCGAGGAGACGGGCTCGCGCGTCCGGTACGAGGAGCGCGGCGTCTACGACCTCGAGGGCGAGTTCGACCTCGCGTTCATGGGCTGGGTGCTGCAGATGGTGACGGATCCGATCGGTGCGCTGCAGTCCGTTCGCCGCGTGTCGAAGCAGCTGCTCCTACTCGACACGGTCAGCCTTCCGCTGTCGCTCCTGCCCGCGCCGCTCGCGCGACTCGACGCGCGCCGAGACGGCAGCGAATGGTTCGTCTTCAATCCCCGCGGGATGCGGAAGGTCGTCGAGCTCGCCGGCTGGACCGTTGAGGCGCAATCGCGGATCCTGCGCGAGCGCATTCCGCCGGCGCGCACGGACTGGCGGTACCTCACGGGCGTACGCAGCCGCTCGTGTGCCATCCTGGCGAGAGCATGAACCTCGACGGCATCCACCACGTCACCTGCATCACCGGCGATGCGGCGCGCAACGTCGAGTACTACACGGGCACGCTCGGCCTGCGACTGGTGAAGAAGTCCGTCAACCAGGACGACCCGACCGTCTACCACCTCTTCTACGCCGACGAGGAGGGGACGCCGGGCTCGGACATCACGTTCTTCGAGTATCCCGGCGCCGCCCGCGGGCGCGCCGGCTCGGGGATGATCCACACGGTCGTCTGGCGCGTCGCGTCGGAGGAGGCGCTCGAGTTCTGGCGCGACCGCGCCGGCAGCGTCCCGTTCACGGATCCGGAGGGGCTGCGGCACGACCTCGTCGTGTCGAGCGTCCCCGACCGGCCGCTGATCGCCGACCATCCGGAGATCCCGCGCGAGCTCGCACTGCAGGGCTTCGAGGGCGTGCGCGCGTACGCATCCGATCTCGATCGCAACAAGTCGTTCCTCGACGCGCTCGGGTTCGAGGACGGAGAGACGCGCGGCGAGACGCGCGGCGGCTGGATCGGGTACGAGGCCTCGCCGGGATCGGGAGTTGCGGGCGCGGGCACGGTGCACCACGTCGCGTGGGCGTGCGCGATGGACGAGCAGGAGGCGTGGCGCACGCGCGTCGAGGAGGCAGGCGGGCGGCCGACGCCGATCATCGACCGTTTCTGGTTCCGCTCGATCTACTTCCGCGAGCCGAGCGGCGTCCTGTTCGAGATCGCGACGCTCGGCCCGGGCTTCGCGACCGACGAGGACCCGGCGCACCTGGGCGAGGAGCTCATCCTCCCGCCCGCGTTCGAGCACCTGCGCGCCGAGGTGGAGCCCCTCCTGACGCCGCTGCCCAACCCGCGTTCACGGGTGTAGCGACGACGTATCGACGACCTCGAAGTCGCTGCCCGTGATGCGGCCGATCGTGTGCAGCGCGTCGTTCGACCAGCGCGGATCGGGCGCGCCGCTGATGTACCAGTTGGATCCGTTGTCGGCGAGGATCATCCCGTACGTCTTGAGGGCCTGAAGCACGATGCGCGCCTGCCGTGGGAAGCCGGAGATGTCGACGCTCGCCTTGAGCCGGACGCGCAGCCCCATCGGCGGGAGCGTTGGATCGCTCGACGACGACGCGTAGTGACGCGCGGGATAGACGTACGCGCGCCTCGTTCGCTCGGCGGTGAAGCGGAGCGCGTGGTCGATGACGCCGCGCGCCACCTCGTCGTACCGCGCGAGCCCGGGGAAGATCGGCAGTCCGGCCGCGTCGGCCGACGTCCAGCCTGCGGGACGCAGATGGTTCGACCGCAGGTCCCACGTCGCCCCCGAACCGGCCTTCCAGCCGCCGCTCGCGGTGGGATAGAGCGCGAACAGCTCGAACAGCCGGCAGGCGGACTTGTCGACGAGGATCGCGTGCCTGTCGCCGGACGACGCCCTCCCGCCTTCGATGTGCACCGTCTTCGGGATCGGATAGGCGACGTGGTCGGACTCGTCCGAATAGTCGAAGCTCACGTGTGAGCGCGGGGTCGACCGGGACACGACGTCGAACGGAATCCCGATCGGCTCGCCGTCGTAGAGGCCGGAGCCGAAGTCGGGATGGAGCCCCGTGTCGACGCCGATGGACGCGATCATCTGCGCCGAGCTCGCCGCCACCGGCAGCGTGTCCACCCGGTCGTTCCACGGGTTGTTCGCCGGGAAGATCGGGCAGGCGGGCGCGCCCGGCAGGCGGAGCGCCTGTGCCGAGCCGCCTCCGAGGAGGAGCACCGCCGCGCAGACGAGGAGGACCCGCGTCATGCCGCCGGCAGGCGAACGGTGACGGTCGTCCCCTCGCCCACGCGGCTCTCGAGGTCGATCGTCCCGCCGTGCTGGTCGACGAGCGCGCGCGTGATCGCGAGACCGAGGCCCGTGCCGGGAACGGCGAGCTCGTTCGCGGCGCGCGCGCGGTAGAAGCGAGAGAACACGTGCCCCTGCTCGTCGGCCGGGATGCCGATGCCGTGGTCGGCGACGACGATCCGGGCCTCGTCGCCGTCGTTCCTCTCCACCGCAACCTCGACGAGGTCTCCGTCACCGCTGAACTTGACAGCGTTCGAGAGCAGGTTGTCGAGCACCTGGCCGAGTCGCCGCTCGTCTCCGAGGATCGTGGGCACGTCGGTCGTACTGAGCTCGATGCGGACCCGTTTCTCACTCGCCCACGGGCGCACCGCCTCGACCGCGCGTTCCGCGACGGCAGCGAGGTCGATCGGCTCGTGCTGGAGGTCGACGCGCTGGGCCTCGATCTGCGCCACGAGCAGGAGGTCCTCCACGAGGTGGTGCAGGCGCTCGGTGCTGCGGCGGATGACGTCGAGGTAGGTGCGGCCCGCGTCCCCGATCCGGTGCTCTTCGTCGTGGAGCATCTCGAGGAAGCCCGAGATCGAGGTGAGCGGCGTACGCAGCTCGTGCGAGACGGTGGCCACGAAGGCATCGCGCATGCGCTCGAGCTCCTTGTCCGCCGTCACCTCGCGCAGCGTCCAGATGCGACCGACGGGATGGCCGCGGCGGTCGTTGACCGGCGACGTGTAGCCGCGGAACACGCGGCCCGTCCCCTGTAGCTCGAACTCGTCCGTCGTGGCCTGCCCGGGCGAGTCGGCGATCTCGCGCATGCGCTGGCGGTAGCGCTCCGGGTCGGCGAGCTTGTCGGCGACCGCGAGCAGACGCTCGACGACGGTGCCTTCCGGCGGCATGCCGAGGTCGATCGCCATGCGGACGAGCGGCTCGTTGACGATGAGGATGTTGCCGTCGACGTCGGTGAGGCAGATGCCGTCGATCGTGGCGTCGATGAGCGCTCGCTGTCGCGCGACCGTGGACGACCGCGCGCGCTCGCTCGTGCGGAGCTGGTTGCCGACGACGCCGGAGCCGAGTCCCAGGACGCAGAGGATGGCGATGCGAACGATCGTCTGCGACGCGGAAGGATGCGTCGAATCGGACGCCGCAGCGGCCATCCACAGCGCGCCTGCCCCGCCCCCCGCGAGGACGCCGGGGATCACGCCGCTGTCGACCCCGATGAGCATCACCCAGGGAGCGAAGACGATCGCTCCCGTCAGCGTGCTCGAGTCGGTTGCGACGACGACGGCGAACGTCAGCAGCGCGCCGAGGACCGAGAATGCCGCAACGAGGAACCGGCGGCGAATGAGCGCGCGCCGCATCACCCGAGGTCGACCGCCGGATACCTCGCACGCACCGCGTCGATGAACCCGGCCAGTCGTTCGGCGAGCGCCGCGTCCGCGATCTCGAGCACGTTCTCGGCGTTGAGCTCGCCCGAGTGCGAGAGGTTGAAGCTGCCGACGAAGACGACGTCGTCCGCCACCGTCACCTTCGCGTGCATGTAGTCGTGCACGGAGCCGGGTGCGTACGGCGTCGAGTGCTTCCCCGAGAACGGCGCGTGCCCGAGCGCCGTCCGCAGCAGCGGCTCCTTCCACGACGCGTTCCCGTTCTCGTGCCACTGGTGCAGCACCTCGAGCACCTGCGTCCGGTCGACGACGCCTGCGACGTCGACCTTCCCGTCCGTGACGACCTGCGCGAGCGTCGCGAGGATGGGCGCGGACGAGAGAACGGGCGACGCGATGCGCACGCGCCGCGTCGCGGTCCCGATCGCCTTCGCGATGCGGTGCGCGAGCTGCTCGCCGCGCCCGGGGCAGAACCACGGCCGGACCTCGGTGTCAGACACCGATATGGGGCCGGTGTCGACCTTGCCGCTGTGCTGGACGTCGTGGCGCGTCCACAGCTGTTCGAAGTCCGTCGTGAACCTCGCGGCGAGCTCGGCCGAGTCGACG
>DATAMX010000003.1:0-1589 GCA_036260475.1 Gaiellaceae bacterium
GCGCGCCGCGAGCGTCTTGGCGAGGCCGGGATAGTCCTCCAGCAGCACGTGGCCGTCGCAGAGGACGGCGAGCAGGATGAGCTCCAGTGGGTCGCGCTTGCCGACGACCGCACGTTCGACCTCGTCGAGGATGCGTGCGGCTCGGTCGCGGAGCTCCTGCAGCTCCATCACAGGCGCTCGATCGCGTCGACGAGGGCGGCGATGCGGCGTAGCGGCAGTCCTTCGGCGGTGCGGTCGTCAGGCACGGGCCGATCGGGGCGGAGGTATTCCCATGTCTCGTCGCCGACGAGGTCGCGCGCGCCTGCGAGATCGACGTCGTGACGGTCGACGAGTCGCGCAGATGCGACCTCGCGCAGCTGCGGGAGCAGGCGCGTATGCAGGTCTGCGGCGTTCGTGGTGCTGAGCGTGAGGTCGCGCTCGGTGCGGACGAGCTCAGCCGGCCGGGCTCGCACGAGCTTGCGCGGCGCGAGCGCACGCTCGAGCTCGGACGCCGCGCGCTCCCACTCGTCCTCCGTGCGCGCCATCCGCGTGAGCACGAGGAGCGCGATCGCGGTCAGCACGAGCACGTAGGCGGCGAGGATCTCGCGGACCGAGATCGGCCGCAGGCCGAGCGCGATCGCGACCCCGATGGTCGCTGCGACGATCGGCCCGACGGGGACGCGTGGCCTTCTCACGCCGCCGCCTCGACCGGCTCCCGGAGCTCGTCGCGGAGTGCGACGAGGGCATCGATCGCATCGTCGCGCATGGACGCGTCCGGTTGGTGCTGGCTGAACTTCGCCCACTCGAACAGATCAGTGAGGCGAGTGACGGCAGCGGCGCTCGCATCGAGCGCCTGCAGCGCTCGGTCGAGATACTCGAGCGGCGCCTCGGACGGCCGGCGCGGGATTCCAGCTGCGGCCAGCGTTCGCTCCATGCGTGCGTAGGCGGCGATGATCGCGCGGCGAATGTCCGGCTCCGAGCGCAGATCGTCGAGGGACTCGTCCAACGCGAGCGCCACCTCCTCCTGGGGGCGGAGACGCCACGGCTTCGGGGGCCTCGAGCTCCGGCTCGCGAACGCCGCCACACCGGCAGCTGCCAGCAGCGCGGCGACGATTGCGACCTCGTCCCAGCGCAGGCGCGCCCCGCGGGTGCTCGCCGCGGGCGGCTGCTTTCCGAGCGCGCCTGCGGTGCCCGTCTTCGTCTGGCGCGCCGGCTGCTTCTTCGCTTTCAGCGGCACGTGCAAGTGAGCGTGGAGGAGGAACCAGCCGACGAGGAAGCTGGTCGCGAGCATCAAGAGGTACTGCCAGAGGTCGAACTTGGGCCGCTGCCGGCCGGGCGTCGCCGGCTTCGACGTGAGCAGGCTCCAGAGGAACACGAGCGCGACCGCGAAGACGAGGAGTGCGACGGTCGTGAAGACGTAGTCGAAGAAGTGCGACGTCGGCCCGGTGCCGCGCGACGAGGACAGCGGCCGCCCGTGGCTCGCGAGCGCCGCGACCGCGAGCAGCCCTGCGACGGCCAGGACGAGCGGAAGGAGCCGCCGCGTACTCACGGCGGCAGTCTCGCATGCTGCGCCGCCGGGTGGCAGACTCGAAATCGTGCGCATCGGCCTT
>DATAMX010000004.1:0-27954 GCA_036260475.1 Gaiellaceae bacterium
GCGCTCATCGAGGGCGGCGCGACGATCGTGCTCGTCGAGCAGGACCTCGCGCGCGCCATGGGCGTGGCCGACCGCGTCGTCTGCATGCTCGAGGGACGGATCGTGCTCGAGGGCCCGCGCGGCGGGCTGACGCGCGAGCAGGTGACCGAGGCGTACTTCGGGCTGCGGCGGGGAGCGACGGCGTGACCTGGGTGAACGCGGTCGTCCACGGGATCCTGCTCGGCGGGGTCTACGCGCTGCTCGCGAGCGGCCTCGCGCTCATGTTCGGGGTGATGCGGATCATCAACCTCGCGCACGGATCGCTCGCGCTCATCGGGGCGTACATGGCGTTTCTCTTCACCGAGCACGTGCACGTGTCGACGTATCTCGCGCTCGCAGCGGTGCTCCCCGGTGCGCTCGTCGTCGGATACGTCCTCCAGCGGACGATGCTCGAGCGCAGCCTCCGCGCGGGACAGCTCGTGCCGCTGCTGACCACGTTCGGCTTGCTCATCGTGATCGCGAACCTCCTCCAGTACTTCTTCTCTCCCGACGTGCACTCGCTCGACGAGGGCAGCATCGGGACGGCGAGCTGGCGGGTGTCGAGCAGCCTGTCGATCCCGTGGTTCGACGTGCTGACGTTCGCCGTCGCCGTCGTCGTCCTCGGCGGCCTGCAGCTCGTTCTCCGCTTCACGCAGCTCGGGCGCGAGCTGCGAGCGACGGCCGAGGACGCCGACACCGCCGAGCTCGTCGGGATCAACGCGCGATCCGTGTACGCGCGTGCGACCGCGATCGCGGTCGCGACGGCAGCGCTCGCCGGCGTCTTCTACGGGATGCGGTCGTCGTTCGATCCCAACGCAGGGGCCGCCCAGCTCCTGTACGCCTTCGAGGCCGTCGTCATCGGCGGCATCGGCTCGCTCTGGGGCACGCTCGGCGGGGGAATCGTCCTCGGCGTCGCGCAGGCGGTCGGCGCGCAGATCAACCCGGAGTACTTCGCGCTCGCCGGCCACCTCGTCTTCCTCGCGGTGCTCGTCGCGCGGACGGCGATGCAGGCCGGCGGCATCCGGCTCACGCTGCGGGGCGTGGCATGAGCGCCGTCGCCGCCGGTATGCCGGAGACGCGCGTCCAGCGCTGGACGCCGCTGTCGGTCGCCTTCACCGGCGGGCTCGCCGGCCTCGTCGTCCTGCTCGCGTTCGCGCCGGTCGTGCTGGGCGAGAACTCGCAGAACAATCTCATCCAGCTGTACTTCCTCGTCATCATGGCGATGATGTGGAACGCGCTCGCCGGCTACGGCGGGCTCGTGTCCGTCGGCCAGCAGGGGTTCATCGGCATCGGCGCGTACGCCGCGGTCTTCCTCTCCGTCCAGCACTCGCTCAACCCGTACCTGTCGATGCTGCTCGCGACGTTCATCGGCGGCGCCGTCGCCATTCCGGTCGCGGCGGTCGTGCTCTGGTTGCGCGCGGGAGCCTTCGCGATCGCGACCTGGGTGGTCGCGGAGGCGTTCGCAATCCTCGTCTCGCTCGACCCGAATCCGGCGATCGGCGGCGGCACCGGCACGTCGGCGCTGCTGCCGTTCAACATCCGCTACACGCCGCAGCAGCGCCTGCACTACACGTACTGGGCCGCGCTCGGAGCCGTCGCGGTGCTGCTCCTCCTGCTCTTCGTCCTGCTCCGCAGCCGTCTCGGCGGCTCCCTCCAGGCGATCCGCGACGACGAAGAGGCGGCCGCCTCCGTCGGCGTCCGGGTCCTCCTCGGCAAGGGAATCCTCTTCGTCGTCGCCGGCGCCGGCTCCGCCGCCGCGGGCACCATCATCCTCGCCTGGCAGTTGTCCATCCTCCCGCTCGGGCCTGACTCGATCTTCGGCGTGAACTGGACGGCGAAGATGATCTTCATGGTCCTCGTCGGCGGCTTGGGCACGTTCGAGGGGCCGATCATCGGCGCCGTCGCCCTGTACGTCCTGCAGACGTACGGGCCGAACAACGGCGTCTGGTACTTCGTCCTCCTCGGGGGCATCGCGATCGGCTTCGCGCTTCTGCTCCCGCGCGGGATCTGGGGGACGATCCAGGAACGCTTCAACGTCCAGTTGCTGCCGGTCGGCTACCGGCTGCGCACCGTCTCCAACGGAAAGGGCACGACATGATCGCCACGCACGAGGTCAAGCAACTCATCGGCGGCACGTGGATCGACGCCGCCGACGGTCGCACCTACGAGGACACCGATCCCTTCACCGGCGAGGTCGTCCTCACCGCGCCTGCAGGAGGCCCTGCCGACGCTGCAGCCGCGATCGACGCGGCGGCCGCCGCCTTCGAGAGCTGGCGCGCGACACCGCCGGCCGAGCGGCAGCGCATCTTCCTCAAGGCAGCCGATCTGCTCGAAGAGCGGCGCGACGAGGTCGTGTCGATGCTCGCGCGCGAGACCGGCTCGACCTTCGGCTTCGGCATGTTCCAGTCGTTCTTCGTACCGAACCTCTTCCGCCAGGCAGCGGCGCTCGCGTACGCGCCGCTCGGCCAGGTGATCCCGTCCGACACCGGGGCGTTCGCCATGGGCATTCGCCGGCCGGTCGGCGTCGTCGGCGCGTTCGCGCCCTGGAACGCCGCGCTCATCCTCTCCGCACGCTCCATCGCCGCACCGCTCGCGCTCGGCAACACCGTCGTGCTGAAGCCGTCGGAGTGGTCGCCGTGGTCGGGCGGGCTGCTGTGGGGGGAGATCTTCGGGGCGGCAGGCATGCCCGACGGAGTGCTGAACATCGTCACGCACGCGCCCGGCGATGCCGGCCCGATCGGCTCCGTGCTCATCGAGCACCCGGCAGTGCGGCGGCTGAACTTCACCGGCTCGAGCGCAGTCGGGCGGATCATCGCCGAGGCGGCGGGGCGGCACCTCAAGCGCGTCGTGCTCGAGCTCGGCGGCTCCAACCCCCTCATCGTCCTCGCGGACGCCGACCTGGAGTACGCGGTGAACGCGAGCGCGTTCGGATCGTTCCTGCACCAGGGTCAGATCTGCATGTCCACGCGGCGCATCGTCGTCGAGCGGACGATCGCCGACGAGTTCACCGCGCGCCTCGTCGAGAAGACGAACGGGCTGAAGACGGGCGACCCGAAGGAGCACGACACGATCATCGGCCCGCTCATCAACGGCGACGCGCTCGAGCTCGTGAAGACGCGCGTGGAGGGCGCAGTCGCGGCCGGGGCGAAAGTCCTCGCGGGCGGCGAGGCGATCGGGCCCTGCTACCGGGCGACGCTGCTCGCGAACGTCCCGGCCGACTCCGAGTTCGCCCGTCACGAGACGTTCGGTCCCGTCGCGTCGATCGAGGTCGTCGACGATGCAGACGAGGCAGTCGAACGCGCCAACGCGACGTCGTACGGGCTCAGCGCGGGCATCATCACCGGCAACCGCGAGCGCGGCTTCGCGCTCGCGCAGCGGATCGAGTCGGGCATCGTGCACGTCAACGACCAGACGGTCGCCGACGAGCCTCAGATGCCGTTCGGCGGAGTCAAGGACAGCGGCTTCGGCCGCTTCGGCGGACAGGCCGTCGTCGACGAGTTCACCGAGCTCCGCTGGGTCACGATGCGCGGCGAAGGACATCCCTTCCCGTTCTAGTGGCGCACGCTTCGCTCACCGACGCGGTCAACGACCTCGTGCGCGACGGCCACGTCGTCGCGCTCGAGGGGTTCACGCACCTCATCCCTCATGCGGCCGGCCATGAGGTGATCCGGCAGGGACGGCGCGACCTCACGCTCGTGCGAATGACGCCCGACATCGTGTACGACCAGCTCATCGGGATGGGGTGCGCGCGCAAGCTCGTCTTCTCCTGGGGCGGGAATCCCGGCGTCGGCTCGCTCCACCGATTGCGCGACGCGGTCGAGAACGGCTGGCCGCAGCCGCTCGAGCTCGAGGAGCACTCGCACGCCGGGATGGCAGCCGCGTACGCCGCAGGCGCGGCAAACCTGCCGTTCGGTGTCCTGCGCGGCTACCGAGGCGGAGACCTCCGGGCGCACACGCGCGTGGCTTCGGTCACGTGCCCGTTCACCGGCGAGGAGCTGGCCGCGGTGCCGGCGCATCGACCGGACGTCGGCATCGTCCACGCGCAGCGCGCCGATCGCCGCGGCAACGTCCAGCTGTGGGGAATCCTCGGCGTGCAGAAGGAAGTGGTG
Source organism: Gaiellaceae bacterium (assembly GCA_036260475.1). Lineage (GTDB taxonomy): Bacteria > Actinomycetota > Thermoleophilia > Gaiellales > Gaiellaceae > Palsa-739. The sequence goes on from DATAMX010000004.1 coordinate 4,128, forward strand.
CTCGCGTCGAGGCGTTCGATCGTCACGGTCGAGGAGATCGTGGACGAGCTGACGCCCGTCCCCGGAGCGATCGTGCTTCCGTCGTGGACGGTGGACGCGGTTTGCGTCGCGCCCCGTGGAGCGCACCCGTCGTATGCGCACGGCTACTACGACCGCGACAACGACTTCTACGTCGCATGGGACGCCATCAGCCGCGACCGCGATGCGTTCCGCTCCTGGATGGACGAGAACGTGCTGTCGGCAGTGCCGGCATGAGCACGTACACCGCCGACGAGATGATGGCCGTGGAGGCGGCGCGCCGCATCGACGACGGCACCGTCTGCTTCGTCGGGATCGGCCTCCCGAGCCTGGCGGCGAACCTCGCGCGGCGCACGCACGCGCCGGACTGCGTGCTCGTGTACGAGAGCGGGACGATCGGGTCGAAGCCGAACGAGCTGCCGCTCTCGATCGGTGACGGCGAGCTCGCCGACACCGCCGACGCCGTCGTCGCGGTTCCCGAGATGTTCGCCTACTGGCTCCAGGGCGGCCGCATCGACGTCGGCTTCCTCGGCGCGGCGCAGATCGACCGGCACGGCAACCTGAACAGCACGGTCATCGGCGACTACGACCATCCGGCCGTGCGCCTTCCGGGCGGCGGCGGCGCGCCGGAGATCGCGCTCGGGGTCGAGGACGTCTTCGTCATGCTCCGCCAGTCGCCCAGCACGTTCGTCGACGACCTCGATTTCACGACGAGCTCGGGAGAGCGCGTGCGCGTCGTCGTCACCGACCTCGGCGTGCTCGAGCCGCGCGACGGCGAGCTGACGCTCACGCAGCTTCACCCCGGCGTCGAGCCGTCGCGGGCGCGGGAAGCCACGGGCTGGGAGCTGCGCGTCGCCCCGGACGTCCGCGAGTCGGCGGCGCCGAACACGGCGGAGCTCGCGGCGCTGCGCTCGCTGAAGACGAAGGGCGACGCGTGAGCGGTTCGACCGAGGTGCAGGTCGACTGGCCGGACTACCGCTCGACGGAGTGGCGCGCGCCGAAGCGGCCGCTCGTGACGCTCCCGGAAGAGCTCCATCGCCTCGACGGGCCTGTCTTCGGCGAGGACGTCCTCGCGCCGTCCGACAACGACCTCACGCGCCAGCACGAGGGCGAGCCGCTCGGCGAGCGCATCCTCGTCCACGGACGCGTCGTCGACGAAGACGGTCGGCCGCTTCGAGGCGCGCTCGTCGAGGTATGGCAGGCCAACGCAGCGGGGCGTTACCGCCACGAGGTCGACCGGCATCCGGCGCCCCTCGATCCGAACTTCTCCGGCGCCGGCCGCTGCCTCACGGACGACGAGGGCCGGTACGGCTTCACGACGATCAAGCCCGGCGCGTATCCGTGGGGGAATCATCCGAACGCCTGGCGGCCCGCGCACATCCATTTCTCGCTGTTCGGCCGCGCCTTCGAGCAGCGGCTCGTGACGCAGATGTACTTCCCCGGCGACCCGCTCTTCGAGTACGACCCGATCTTCAACGCAGTTCGCGACCCGAGTGCACGAGAGCTCCTCGTCGCGCGCTTCGACCTCGCGACGACGCAGCCCGAGTGGGCCCTTGCGTACGAGTGGGACGTCGTCCTGCGGCGAACGCCCGTGGAGAGCACGTGAGGACGCCCTCCCAGACCGTGGGGCCGTTCTACGCCATCGGTCTCTGCCGCTCCCCCGACAACGAGCTCGTGCCGGACGGGGTGGAGCTCGCCGGCACCCTCTTCGACGGGCGCGGTGAGCCGGTCCAGGACGGGATGGTCGAGGTCTGGGACGCCGAGCGACGACTGTGGGGCCGCTGCGGAACGGAGCCGGACGGCGACTTCTCCTTCCGCGTGCCGGCAGAGACCGAGCGCCTCGAGGTCTACGTCTTCGCCCGCGGCCTGCTCCGGCACCAATGGACGCGCGTGTACCTGCGGGAGGACGCGGACGACGAGCTGCTCGCATCGCTGCAGCCCGGCGAGCGGGAAACGCTGGTCGCCCGGCACGAGGCAGGCGGCATGCGGTTCGATATCCGCATGCAGGGCGAGAACGCCACCGTCTTCTTCGCGCATTGAGCGCGTTCGACCGCCTCTTCGTGCCACCCGCATTCGCACACGCGGTGTCGGACGACGCGTGGCTCGGCGCGATGCTCGACGTCGAGCGCGCCCTCGCGCGGGCCGAGGCCGCGGCCGGCGTCATCACCAGGGAAGACGCGGCCGCGATCGAGGCGCAATGCGACCCGTCCGGGTACGACCCGGGCCGACTGCTCGAGGCGGGCCGCGCGCCCGGGAACCCGGTCGAGCCGCTCGTACGCGAGATCCGCGCGCGCATGGGCAAGGCCGCCGGCGAGCACGTGCACCTCGGCGCCACCAGCCAGGACGTGCTCGACACGGCGGCGATGCTCGTCGCCCGGAGCTCGATCGCGCTGCTCGGCGAGGAGCTCGACGACGTCGCAGCGGCGTGCGCACGGCTCGCGCGCGAGCACCGCTCGACGCCGGCGACCGGGCGAACGCTCCTGCAGCGGGCCGTCCCGACCACCTTCGGCGCGCGGGCAGCGGGTTGGCTCGGAGGCGTGCTCGACGCGCGGGAGGCACTTGCGGCGCTCCGGTTCCCGGCCCAGCTCGGCGGGGCCGCCGGAACGCTCGCACCGCTCGGCGAACGGGCGCTCGACGTCGTGGCCGCGTTCGCCCGGGAGCTCGGTCTCGACGAGCCCTCGATCCCGTGGCATGCGCACCGTCGCCCCGTGCGCGCGATCGCCGCCGCCCTCACCGAGTCCGCATCCGTCTGCGCGAAGATCGGAGGCGACGTCGTGCTGCTCGCGCAGGACGAGATCGGCGAAATCCGCCCCCGGGACGGCGGCCGGTCGTCGGCCATGCCGCACAAGCGCAATCCCGTCGATGCCGTGCTCGCCCGAGCATGCGCGCGCCTCGTGCACGCGAATGTCGCCGTCCTCACCACAGGGGAGCACGAGCTCGAGCGCGCCGCCGGAGCGTGGCACGCAGAGTGGCCGGCGCTCTCGGCCGCGCTCGGGTACGCAGGAGGGGCCGCGGCGGCAACGGGCGCATGCCTCGCCGGCCTCGAGGTCGATGCCGACCGCATGCGCGCGAACGTCGGCGCCGACGATGATGGCGTCGGGTCGGCAGAGGCGTTCGTCGACCGCGCCCTCGCCCGCTACGACGGATGACGCCGACGCTCGTCCTCTCGAACGCCCTCGGAACCGATCGGCATGCCTGGGACCCCCAGATGCCGGCGCTCGAGCCGCACTTCCGCGTCCTGCGCTACGAGCACCGCGGCCGGTCGAGCGTCGAGGAGCTCGGCGCCGACGTCCTCGAGCTGCTCGACGAGCACGACGTCGACCGGGCGTCGTTCTGCGGCATCTCGCTCGGCGGGGCCGTCGGCATGTGGCTCGCTGCCTCGGCGCCGGAACGCATCGACCGCCTCGTGATCGCGTGCAGCTCCGCACGCTTCGCCGGCAGCGATGCGTACAGGGAGCGCGCCGAGCGCGTCCGAGTCGAAGGCACCGCGGCGTTCGTCGACGTGACCCTCGATCGCTGGTTCACGCCGCGCTTCCGCGACCGCGAGCGATACCGGACGATGCTCCTCGAGACGCCCCGCGCGGCATACGCCGCGTGCTGCGAAGCCGTCGCCGCGTGGGACTTCCGCGAGCGGCTCGGCGAGATCTCGACATCGACCCTCGTCGTCGCCGGCGCGGAGGACCCGGCGACGCCGCCGGAGCATGCAGAGACGATCGCCGGAGGTATTCCCGACGCCCGACTGCTCGTCCTCCCCGACTGCGCGCATCTCGCCAACGTCGAGCAGGCCGACCGCTTCAACGCCGTGCTACTCGAGGAGCTCACATGAACGAGAAGGGCATGGAGACTCGCCGCGCGGTACTCGGCGACGAGCACGTCGACGATGCGATCGCGCGCTCGACCGACTTCACCGCCGACTTCCAGGACTTCATCACCCGCTATGCCTGGGGCGACGTCTGGAGCCGTCCCGGTCTCGACCGCCGGACGCGGAGCTTGGTCACGATCACGGCGCTCGTCGCCCTCGGGCGCGATCACGAGCTCGAGATGCACATCCGAGCCGCGCGCCGCAACGGCGTCACCGACGACGAGCTGAAAGAGGTGCTGCTCCACTGCGCGGTCTACTGCGGCGTGCCTGCCGCAAACGGCGCGTTCGCGATCGCCCAGCGCGTGCTGGACGAATGACGAAGACGCAGGTCGGGATCGTCGGTGCCGGACCGGCGGGCCTCACGCTCGCGCGGCTGCTCGAGCTCGAAGGTATCGAGACGACCGTGCTCGAGAGCCGCGACCGCGAGTACTGCGAACAGCGAATCCGCGCGGGCGTTCTCGAGCAGCGCAGCGCCGAGCTCCTTCGCGATGCAGGCGTCGGCGAACGAATGGACCGCGAGGGAATCGTCCACCGCGGCATCAACCTCCAGTTCGACGGCGAGCGTCACTACATCCCGATGGCCGATCTGACCGGGCGGACGATCGTGCTGTACGGGCAGACCGAGGTCGTCAAGGATCTCATCGCCGCCCGCGTGGAGAGCGGCCTGCCGCTGCAGTTCGATTGCGAGGTGCAGAGCGTCGACCCCGAGCGCGGCATCGTCCACCACGCCGAGGGCGCGCTCGAATGCGACCTCGTCGCCGGCTGCGACGGATTCCACGGCGTCTGCAGACAGTCGATCCCGGCGGACACGCTGACGGTGGTCGAGCGCGAGTATCCGTTCGGCTGGCTCGGGATACTCGCCTCCGTCGCGCCCTCGACCGAGGAGTTGCTCTATGCACACCACGAGCGAGGCTTTGCGCTGCTGTCGCTCCGTTCGCCGCAGCTGTCGCGCTACTACCTCCAGGTCGCGCACGACGAGGACATCGCCGAGTGGCCCGACGAGCGGATCTGGGAGGAGCTGCAGATACGGACCGCGCTCGACGGTTGGACGCTGCACGAGGGGCCGATCATCGAGAAGGGGGTGACCGGCATGCGCAGCTTCGTCGCCTCACCGATGCAGCACGGACGCCTCTACCTCGCCGGCGACGCCGCGCACATCGTCCCTCCCACGGGGGCGAAAGGGCTCAACCTCGCGCTCGCAGACATCCGCCTCCTCGCGGAGGCGATCGTGCACCAGATCCGCACCGGCAGCCGGGATCTACTCGACGCCTACACCGATGCCTGCCTCCGACGCGTGTGGCGGGCGGAGCACTTCTCCTGGTGGATGACGTCCATGCTTCACCGCCTTCCCGGCGGCGACCCGTTCGACCTCGAGCTGCAGCGCGCGCAACTGCGCTACGTCACCACCTCCGACGCGGCCGCACGAAGCCTGGCGGAGAACTACGTCGGGCTCGAGACCGTCTGATCCCGACGGCTCACGTGCACTATCCCGTTCTCGCGCCGCTGACGAGCCCGCGGACGAGCCAGCGTTGCGAGACCGCATAGACGATTGCGAGCGGCGCCGTGGCGATGAGCGCGGCGAGCGCGAGCAAGGGCTTCGACCCTCCCGCGAACATGTCCGTGAGGCCGACCTCGACGGGGTACTGGGACGCGTCGGGCAGCACCGCATACGGCAGGAAGAAATTCGTCCAGTCGGCGGCGAAGCTGAAGAAGAAGACGAGCGCGACGATGGGCTTGGCGAGCGGCAGGGCGACGCGCCGGAACGTCTCCCACTCGCCGCAACCGTCGACGCGGGCGGCGTCGAGCAGCTCGCGTGGCAGCGCGGTTGCGTAGTAGAGGTACGCGAGGTAGACGCCGAAGGGGAAGAACGCGAACGGCAGGACGACGGTCAGCGCCGATCCGAGGAGATGCACGGCGTTCAGCTCGAGGAAGATCGGCAGCACGAGCGCCGTCACCGGCATCGTCATGGCGACGATCGTCGTTCCCAGCACCAGCCGGCGGCCGCGGAAGCGCCCGAATGCGAGGCCGTACCCACCCGGGATCGCGGTCAGGAGAACGAGCGCCGTCGCCGAGAACGTGTACACGAGCGAGTTCTCCATCCAGCGCCGGAAGAGGTGGCCGCCGAAGCCGTCGAGCTGATGCCACGCCCGCGCGACGTTCGCCAGGCTGCCGAAGGCGAACGACCAGCCGGTCGCGAGCTGGTAGTCGGTCTTCGTCGGCGCGAGCAGGAGCCAGAGCAGCGGCAGGGCGAAGAAGCCGGCGAAGAAGAGCAGCACGAGCATGCGCGCCGCTCGTCCCAGAGCAGAGGACATATGACGATCATATGATGCCGCGCCTAGGCGAACGAGATGACGCTGCGGATGCCGTCCTGGGCCTCCATCAGCTCGAAGCCGCGGTTCACCTCGTCGAGTCCGATCCGGTGCGAGATGAAGGCGTCGACGTCGATCTCTCCGTCGAGGTACCGCTGCACGAGCTGCGGCACCTGGTCGCGCCCCTTGACGCCGCCGAACGACGAGCCCGCGATCCGGCGGCCGGTGATCAGGTACCGCGGGGTGACGTCGAGCGTCTCGCCCTTGCCCGCGACGCCGCAGACGGTGGCGAGTCCCCAGCCCATCCGGGCCGCCTCAACAGCCTGGCGCATGACGCTGACGAGGCCGGTCGCCTCGAAGGTGTAGTCGGCGCCGAAACCGCCGGTCATGTCGAGGATCGCCTGCACGACGTCCGGACCGCCGGCGAGCGTGTCGGTCGCGCCCTGGCCGCGCGCGAGTGCGAGCCGCTCCTCGGATAGATCGACGCAGACGATCCGCTCGGCGGCCTGGAGGCGGCAGCCGGCGACCGCACCGAGCCCGACCATCCCGGCACCGAAGACGACGCAGGTCGAGCCGGCTTGCACCTTGGCGGTGTTCATCGCCGCGCCGAGGCCGGTCGAGAGGCCGCAGGCGAAGAGGCACGCGCGGTCGAGGTCGGCCTCCGGCGAGACCTTCGCGAGCGCGATCTCCGGCATCACGGTGTACTCCGCGAAGGTCGAGGTGCCCATGAAGTGCCTGACCGGCTCACCGTCGCGGGACAGCCGCGTCGTTCCGTCCGGGAGGTAGCCCCGGTTCTGCTGCTCGCGGATGGCGACGCACAGGTTCGTGCGCGGGTCGCGGCAATGGATGCACTCGCGGCACTGCGGCGAGAAGAGCGTGACGACGTGATCGCCGGGCGCCACCGATGCGACGTTCTCGCCGACCGCCTCGACGACGCCGGCGCCTTCGTGCCCGAGCACGGTCGGCGCGTAGCCGGACGGGTCGGCGCCGGAGGCCGTGTACAGGTCGGTGTGGCAGACGCCGCAGGCAACGAGGCGGACGAGGACCTCGCCGGCCTTCGGCTCCGCAAGATCGAGCTCCTGGACCTCGAGCGGCCGGCCGAACTCCTCGAGCACCGCGGCGCGGATCTTCACGGCGCGATCCTACGCTCCGCGTTCGGTTCCTCAGTCGTACGCGCGGATGATGCGCACGCTCAGCGCAAGCATGATCGCGGCGGCGACCACGATGACGAGGTAGCCGAGCCCGATCGTCTCCCAACGGAGGTCCTGGAGGATGAGCGAGCGCAGCGCCTCCATCACGTACGTGACGGGATTGACCGTCGCGGCGATCTCCATCGGGCGCGTGAGCAGGTTGCGCGGGACGAAGTTCGGCGTCAGGAACAACAACGGGAAGAAGACGAGCCCGGCCGAGTTCGTCGCAGCGGCACTCCGAGTCTTGAGCGCGATCACCTGCATGAAGCCGGCATAGACGACGGCCCAGCCGGCGGTCAGCACGATCAACAGCAGGAAGCCGGGCACTCCGCTCGCGATCCGGATCCCGAACGCGAGCCCGAGCGCCACGATCAGGCTGGCGATCACGAGCGCCTTGACGCCTTCGGCGAACAGCCGGCCGAGGACGATCGCGCTGCGGCTGACGGGCGTCGCCCGGACCTTGTCGAAGTAGCCACCTTCGATCTCCTCGACGAGGAAGAGCGCAGCGCTGCCGAACGAGGCCGCGAGCAGCATCGAGCTCGGGAGCTGGAAGGCGCCGTAGCCCTGACCGTGCAGGAACCCGGTCGTCGAGCCGGGGAAGATCCGCGCCGCCTGGCCGACGTTGACGACGAGGAAGAACAGCGGAATGAACAGCGTCGGGACGATCGCCTCCGGCGTGCGGATCCCCTCGCGCAAGGCCCGGCGGCCGAGGACCAGGGCGTGCGTCACGCCTTCACCTCCTGCACCTCGCCGGCCACGTGGGTGCGCGCACGTCCGGTCGCGTCGAGGAACACGTCGTCGAGCGTCGCCTCGCGCGCGAGGCCGAGGCGTTCGCGCAGCCCGGCCTTCAGGCTCGCCGGGGTGCCTTCGCGCACGATCCGGCCGCCGTCGATGATCGCGAGCCGGTCGCACAGCTGGTCGGCCTCCTCCAGGTATTGCGTCGTGAGGAACACCGTCGCCCCGCGCTCGTTGATGCGGCGGACCTCGTCCCACACCGTGACCCGGCTCGCCGGGTCGAGACCCGTCGTCGGCTCGTCGAGAAAGAGCACCTGCGGCTCGTGCACGAGGGCCGAGGCGAGATCGAGCCGCCGCTTCATCCCGCCGGAGTAGCTCTTGATGCGGCGATCCGCCGCCTCCGTCAGCTCGACCAGCTCGAGCAGGTCCTGCGCGCGTCCGGCGGCCTCGGACGCGGACAGGTCGAAGAGGCGCCCCTGGAGGACGAGGAGCTCGCGTCCGGTCTGGCGGGCGTCGAGCCCCGCTTCCTGCAGTGCGACTCCGATCCGGCGGCGCACGCCGTCCGGCTCACGGGCGACGTCGAGGCCCGCCACGACGGCCGTGCCCGCCGTGATCGAGAGCAGCGTGGTGAGCATGCGCACGGTCGTGGACTTCCCGGCACCGTTCGGCCCGAGAAATCCGAAGATCTCGCCTGCGTCCACGCGCAGGTCGACTCCGCGCACGGCTTCCACCGTGCCCGACCGCCCTCGGTATGTCTTGACGAGGCCCGCGGCCTCGACTGCGACCTCCACGCGTGGACGAGCCTCGCGGCGCTAGCCGAGCTTGCGCTTCACCTTCTGCACCGACGGCGCTGCGGCCTTCGCCTTGGCCAGCGGCCGGGCCTTGACGGCCACCGAAGCCGGCTTCGCGGAGATGGTGATCTCCTCGCCGGTCGCCGGGTTGCGACCCGGGCGCGCCTTGGTGGCCGGGCGCAGGCGAACCTCGAGCTGAACGACGCTGCCGATCTTCACCTTCTCGCCCGCGGCGATCTGGTCGAGCACGACCTCTTCGAGGGCCTCGATGGCCCGCTTCGCTTCCGCGCGGCTCGTCCCGGAAATGTCGGCGACCGCATCGGCGAGCTGAGTTTGAGTCAGGGGCACAACAATCCTCCGTCGTTGGTTGGTGACTGCGAGGGCTCATTCAAGCGGAGCACGCGGACGGCGGCGTCCGCCGCCCTCCAGGTTCAAGTCGCCATTCATCCCGTTTTCGGGCCCGGACGGGATCGCGGCGTGGCTCACGCGCCATTACGCCCCGCGCCGGGCCGATCGATTTGCATAACAAGCGGTTTTATGCATAATATTCCACATGCCGACGGCGGCCATCCTCGGAGTCTCGGGCTACTCCGGGCAGGAGACGCTCGACCGCGTCCTCCGCCATCCCGATCTCGACGTGCTCGCGCTCGGCTCCGACTCGCTCGCAGGAGAGTCGGCAGGCGCCCTCGACGTCCGGCTGAACGGCTCGCTGCCGCGCTTCGTCCCCAACGACGAGGCTCTCGCGGCCGGCGCCGACGTCGTCTTCCTCTGTCTCGGCAACGAGCGCGCGGCGGCCGTCGCGCCGCCCGCCGGCGCCGTCGTCGTCGACCTCTCCGGGGCCCACCGCCTCGTCGATCCCGACCTCGCCCGCGCCTGGTACGCGGTCGCGCCCGGCGCGTGGAGCTACGGCCTGCCCGAGCTCTACGCGCCGGAGGGGAACGTCATCGCCAATCCCGGCTGTTATGCGACGGCGGCGCTGCTCGCGATCGGCCCGCTCGCCGGCGTCGTCGACCCGGCGACCGTCGTCGTCGACGCGAAGTCCGGCGTCTCGGGCGCAGGCCGCGAGCCGAAGGCAGCCTCACACGCAGGCTTCGTGCTCGAGAACCTGTCGCCGTACGCCGTCGGCGCGCACCGGCACGCCCCCGAGATCGCCCAGCAGCTCGGGTTCGCCGTCTGCTTCGTCCCGCACCTCCTCCCCGTGCGCCGCGGCCTGCTCGCAACGTGCTACCTGCACACGGACGCCGACGTGCGCACGCTGCTCGAGGACGCGTATGCGGACAGCCACGTCGTGCGCGTCCTCCCGGAGGGCACGACGCCGGAGCTCGCGCGCGTGCAGGGAACGGACGCTGCCGAGATCGGTGTCTTCGCCGACGGCGCGACCGGCACGACCATCGTCGTGTGCGCGCTCGACAACCTCGGCAAGGGCGCCGCCGGCCAGGCGATCCAGAACGCGAACCTCGCGCTCGGCATCGACGAGACCGCGGGCCTGCGGCTCAGCGGGATCCTCGTATGAGCGTCACCGCCGCGAAGGGCTTCGTCGCCGGCGCGACCGACTGCGGGATCCGCAAGGAGAACCGGCTCGATCTCGCGATCGTCCATTCGCTCGTTCCCGCGACGGGAGCAGGGATGTTCACGGTCAACCGCATGCAGGCCGCGCCGGTGACGGTGTGCAAGGAACATCTCGAGCACGCACAGCCGCGCGCAATCGTCGCGAACTCCGGCGTGGCGAACGCTGCGACCGGGGAGCAGGGCATCGCAGACGCGCGCGCGACCGCGGCGGCGACGGCGAGCAAGCTCGGCATCGCCCCCGAGCAGGTGCTCGTCCTCTCCACCGGCGTCATCGGAGCGCCCCTTCCGGTGGACAAGATCGTCGCCGGCATCGAGGCGATCGAGCTCGGAGACGACGGCGGCAACGCTGCAGCCGAGGCGATCCTGACGACCGACACGGGCTCGAAGCAGGTGGCCCGCTCCCCACGCGGCTTCACCGTCGGCGGAATGGCGAAGGGCTCCGGAATGATCCATCCGATGATGGCGACCATGCTCGCCGTCGTCACGACGGACTATCCGCTCGACGACGGAGAGGCGATCGCCTTCCTGCGGCCGGCCGTCGACGTGAGCTTCAACGCGATCAGCGTCGACGGCGAGTGCTCGACGAACGACACGGTCATCCTGCTCGCAAACGGCGCGAGCGGCATCGAGCGCACGGCCGAGGCCGACGCTGCGTTCGCCGCCACGCTCCGCGCCGTATGCGGCGAGCTGGCGAAGCAGATCGTCGCCGACGGCGAAGGCGCGACCGTCCTCGCCGAGATCGCGGTGCGCGGCGCGGTCGACAACGGCGAGGCCCGCGCGATCGCCGAGCGCGTCGCCACCTCCCCCCTCGTGAAGACGGCGCTGTACGGCCACGACGCGAACTGGGGCCGCATCGCAGCCGCGGCCGGCTCGGCGAAGCACAACGGCGGCTTCGCGGCGCTCGATCCCGACAAGCTCTCCATCGTCATCGACGGGGTGCCTGTGCTCGTGGACGGCCTGCCGTCCGGCAACGAGCCCGCGCTGACGAACGGGCATTGCGCGATCGAGATCGATCTCGCACTCGGAGACGGAGTCGCGTCGTACATGACGAGCGATCTCTCGTACGACTACGTACGCATCAATGCGGAGTACCGCTCGTGAGCGTGGTGCTGAAGGTCGGCGGCGCGTCCATCGGCGGCACGGCAGACGTCGTGCGCGAGCTGCGCACGCTCGGCCACTCCGTCTGCGTCGTGCATGGCGCCGGCCCGCAGATCTCCGAGGAGATGGAGCGGCGCGGGCTCGAGGTTCGCTTCGTCCAGGGCCGCCGTGTGACCACTGAGGAGGGCCTCGAGGTCGTGCGCGAGAGCTTCGCCGCGATCAACGCCGCCGTCTGCGCAGCGGTCGGCCCGGATGCGCTGCCGCTCGCCGGCGACGAAGTCGGCCTCGAGGCGGAGCAGGTGCCGGAGCTCGGCCTCGTCGGCCAGCCGGTGCCCTCGTGCCCGGCCGCCGTCGTGGCGGCGCTCGAGCACGGCCGCGTTCCCGTCGTGTCGCCGCTCGCGCGCGGCCCGCTGAACGTCAACGCAGACGAGATGGCAACCGCGCTCGCCGTCGGTCTCGGCGCACAGCGCATCATCTTCCTCACCGACGTGCCCGGCGTCTTCCACGAGGGCCGCCTGCTGCACTCGATCCCCGCCGCCGAGGCGGAAGCGCTCGTCGGCCAGGGCAGCTTCGCCGGCGGCATCGTTCCGAAGCTCCTCGCAGCGTCGCGCGCCGCGCGCAGCGGGCTGCAGGCGGACATCGGCGCGACGGCGGTGGTGGCATGAGCGTCGTCGGTGTCAGGGTGTCTGACACCAATCTCCTGCCGACGTATCCGGAGACGACGATCGGCTTCGTCGAAGGCGACGGCGTCTCGCTCACCGGCACGGACGGACGGCGCTATCTCGACTTCGCCGCCGGCATCGCCGTCGTCTCGCTCGGTCACCGGCACCCGGCGCCGCTCGCGGCCGCGCACGCGCAGCTCGACCGGCTGTGGCACGCATCCAACCTCTATGCAACCGAGCCGGCCGCCGAGCTGGCCGGGCTCCTCTCCGATCGCTTCGGCGGCGCGCAGGCGTTCTTCTGCAACTCCGGCACGGAGGCGAACGAGGCCGCGATCAAGTACGCGCGCAAGGCGACCGGCAAGGCCGGCGTCCTCGCGCTCGAGGGGTCCTTCCACGGACGGACGCTCGGCGCCCTCGCCGTCACCGGCCAGCCGTCGAAGCGCCGCGCGTTCGAGCCGCTCGGGCCGGCGCGGTTCGCAACGCCGAACCACACGCCCTCGCTGTACGAGGCGGCGGGCGACGACATCGGTCTCATCCTGCTCGAGCCGGTGCTCGGGGAGGGCGGAGTCATCCCGCTCGATCCCGGCTTCGTCGCCGCGGCCGCCACGCTCGCCGCCGAGCTCGGCGCGCTGCTCGCGTTCGACGAGGTGCAGACCGGCGTCGGACGCACCGGAACGTTCTTCGCGTGGGAGCAGCTCGGCGTGAAGCCGCACCTCGTGACCCTCGCCAAGGCGCTCGCGAACGGGCTGCCGATCGGATGCCTCCTCGTCGGCGACGACGCACCGCGCGGCTTCGCCCCGGGCGACCATGGCTCGACGTTCGGCGGCAACCCGGTGTCGTGCGCGGCCGCCGTCGCCGTCTGCCGGACGATCGACGACGACCTGCTCGCAAACGTGCGCGAGAACGGCGCGCGCCTCCTCTCGGGTCTCGCCGCGCTCCCGGCGGTGACAGCGGCCCGGGGCGCCGGCCTCCTCGTCGGCGCGGTGCTCGACCGCCCCGCGCAGCAGGTCGCCGATGCGGCTCTCGACGCCGGCCTCGTCTGCCTGACGGCCGGTCCCGACGTCCTACGCCTCGCGCCCCCGCTCGTCGCCGGCGCGGACGACATCGACCACGCACTCGCGATCCTCACGGAGGTCACCGCATGAACAGGCAGCAGCGCCACGCCGCCATCCTTCGCATCCTGCGCGACCAATCGGTCTCGACGCAGACCGAGCTCGCCGAAGCGCTGCACGCGGCCGGCCACGACGTCGTGCAGACGACCGTGTCGCGCGACATCCACGAGCTCGGCCTGATCAAGGTGCGGAGCTCGAGCGGGCGCCTCGTCTACGCCCCGCCGGAAGCGGCGGAGGCCGAGCGGGCGGACGCCATCGCCGTTGCGTTCGCCCGCTGGGCGCTCGACGTCGAGCCGAGCGGCAACCTCGTCGTCGTCATCACTCCGCACGGCTATGCGAGCCCGCTCGCGCAGGCAATCGACGTCGCGCGCCATCCCCGCATCGCCGGCACGATCGCGGGCGAGAACACCGTGCTCCTCGTTGCGCGCGAGGGCGTCACCGGCGCAAAGCTGGCGGAGGAGATCCGCGGCCACATGCTGCGGGGGGCTGCGTGATCCTCGCCGGCCTCCCGGTCGGCGAGAACGTCGGCATCGCCTTCTCCGGCGGCCTCGACACGTGCTGCGCGCTCGCGTGGATGCGCGAGCACGGCGCCGTCCCGTACGCGTTCACGGCCGACCTCGGACAGCCGGACGAGCCGGACGTCGCCTCGATCCCGGAGCGCGCGCTCCGCTACGGCGCCGAGGATGCCGTGCTCGTCGACTGCAAGGACGCGCTCGCGCGCGAGGGGCTGGCCGCGCTCCAGTGCGGCGCCTTCCACGTGCAGACCGCGGGCAAGCGCTACTTCAACACGACGCCGCTCGGGCGCGCGGTCACCGGCACGCTGCTCGTGCGCGCGATGCAGGACCTCGGCGTCGAGATCTGGGGCGACGGCTCGACGTACAAGGGCAACGACATCGAGCGCTTCTACCGCTACGGCCTGCTGGCGAACGAGCACCTGCGGATCTACAAGCCTTGGCTCGACGACGCGTTCGTCACCGAGCTCGGCGGCCGCACGGAGATGAGCGAGTGGCTCGCCGAGCGCGGCCTCCCGCACGGCGCCTCGACCGAGAAGGCGTACTCGACCGACGCGAACATGCTCGGCTCGACGCACGAGGCGAAGGACCTCGAGCACCTCGACACGAGCATGCGCATCGTCGAGCCCATCATGGGCGTCGCGCACTGGGACCCGGACGTCGAGATCGCGCCGGAGACCGTGACCGTCGCGTTCGAGGAAGGCGTGCCCGCCGGCGATCCCGTCGACGTCATTCGCGAGCTGAACGCGATCGGCGGCCGCCACGGGCTCGGCATGTCCGACCAGATCGAGAACCGGATCATCGAGGCGAAGAGCCGCGGCATCTACGAGGCGCCCGGCATGGCGCTCCTCAACATCGCGTACGAGCGGCTCCTGACTGCGATCCACAACGAGTCGACGCTGGAGCGGTACGCCGTCGACGGGCGCCGGCTCGGCCGGCTCCTGTACGAGGGCCGCTGGTTCGACCCGCAGGCGCTGATGCTGCGCGAGGCGCTGCAGAACTTCGTCGCCCGGCCCGTGACCGGCGAGGTGACGATCGAGCTGCGGCGCGGCGACGACTACACGATCCTCGAGACGCGCGGCGAATCGCTCACGTACGACCCGGAGCGGCTGAGCATGGAGCGGAGCACGACCGCGTTCACTGCGGCGGACAGGATCGGCCAGCTCGCGCTGCAGTCGAACGACATCGCCGACACGCGCCGCTTCCTCGAGGCCTACGGCCATCCTCTGCTCAATCCCCACGAAGTGCTGCGCGCTTCGTGGGGGCCCCTGGATGAGGAGAAGGTGATGAGCGCATGACGCTGTGGGCCGCACGCACCGGCGTCGCGCTCGATCCCGACGTGGACGCGTTCCTCCGCGCCGAGGACGACGAGCTCCTCCCGTACGACTGCGCGGCGACCGCCGTGCACGCGCAGCGGCTGCACGCCGTCGGCATCCTCGACGACGGCGAGCTGGCCGACGTCGAGACGCGGCTCGCGACCATCGCGGAAGAAGGCGCCTCCTATCTCGGCGAGTACGAGGACGTGCACTCGGCGATCGAGGGCCTGCTCGGCCCGGTCGGACGCAAGATCCACGCCGGCCGCTCGCGCAACGACCAGGTGGCCGCCGCGGCGCGCTTGTACGTCGAGGACGCGTGCGCCGAGGCGTCGACCGCAATAGCGCAGCTGACGGAGACGATCCTCGACGTGGCGGAGCGCGAGGCGGAGACGCCGCTTCCCGGCTACACGCACATGCAGCGCGCGCAGCCGGTGACGTTCGGCCATCACCTGCACGCCTGGGTGGAGATGCTCGAGCGCGACCGGACGCGCTTCGAGCACGCAGCCGCCGCCGCAGCGCCGAGTGCGCTGGGCGCGGGCGCGCTGGCGGGATCGACGCTGCCGCTGCCGCTCCCGGCATCGTCGATGCGCAACTCGCTCGACGCCGTCGCCGACCGCGACTTCGCGCTCGACTACCTCTACGCCTCCGCGGTGCTGTTCACGCACCTGTCGCGCATCGGCGAGGAGATCGTCCTCTGGTGCACGAGCGAGTTCGGCTTCGTCCGGCTGCCGGAGTCGGCGTCGACGGGCTCGTCGATGATGCCGCAGAAGCTCAACCCCGACGTCGCCGAGCTCGCACGCGGCAAGGCCGGCACCGCGATCGGCCGCCTGACCGGACTGCTCGCGGTCGTGAAGGGCCTGCCGCTCGCCTACGACCGCGACCTGCAGGAGGACAAGGCACCGCTCTTCGCCGCCCGGCGGGACGTCCGCGGCGCGCTCGCCGCGCTCGGCGCGCTCATCGGCGGCCTGGAGCTCGACCACGACCGGCTCGCAGCCGCGGTCTCCGACCCGCTGCTGCGCGCGACGGACGCCGCCGAGGCGCTCGTCCGCGACGGCGACGCGTTCCGCGACGCGCACGAACAGGTCGCCGCCGCGGTGCGCAACGGCACGTTCGTCGCGCCGGCGCGCACCGCCCTCCGCCCCGCTCCCGGGCCCGGCGGCGTCATCGGCGCGCTCCACGACGCGCGCCTGCGCCTCGCGGCTCGGTCGCTCGCCGAGACGACGCGCACGCTCGTCGGCCGCGACCTGACGACGCTGACGACATGGAGCGCGTACGAGCTCCGGCTCGTGCTCGACCTCGCGGAGCAGCTCAAGTCGGCGCAGAAGAACGGGATCGAGCACCGCCTCCTCCCCGGCCGGTCGCTCGGCCTGCTCTTCGCGCGGCCCTCGACGCGCACCAGAGTCTCCTTCGCGGTGGCGATGGAGCAGCTCGGCGGCTCGGCGGTCACGCTGAACGCGTCCGAGCTCCAGCTCTCGCGCGGCGAGTCGATCGAGGACACGGCGCGCGTGCTCAGCGGCTACCTCGACGGGCTCGCGGTGCGCTGGCCCTCACAGGTCGACCTGGAGACGCTCGCGTCGCACGCGTCCGTCCCCGTGATCAACGCGCTCACCGACGACGAGCACCCGTGCCAGGCACTCGCGGACGCCCTCACGATTCGCGAGCGCTTCGGCGACCTCGCCGGCGTGCGCGTCGCATACGTCGGCGACGGCAACAACGTCTGCGCGTCGCTCCTCGTCGCGTGCTCCGCGCTCGGCGCGGAGGTCGTGTGCGCGACGCCGCGCGGCTACGAGCCCGGTCCGGGCGCGCTCGGCGCCGCGGTCGCCTTCGGCGGCGACATCACGCTGACCGACGATCCCCATGGCGCCGTCGCGGGCGCGCAGGCGGTCTACACCGACGTGTGGACGAGCATGGGCGAGGAGGAGGAGCACGAGCGCCGTCTGCGGGACTTCGCCGGCTTCGGCATCGACGCCGGCCTGCTCGCGGAGGCGGCGGACGACGCCGTCGTCCTCCACTGCCTGCCGGCGCACATCGGCGAGGAGATCTCCGGCGACGTGCTGTACGGCGGCCAGTCGGCGGTCTGGCAGCAGGCGGAGAACCGCTTGCACGTGCAGAAGGCGCTCCTCGCGCTCCTCGTCGGCTGACGACACGGCAAACTCCACCCATGGCCGCCGACGAGCTCGCCGATCTGCGCGACCGCATCGCCGCGGTCGACCGCCAGGTGCTCGAAGCGCTGAACAAGCGGCTCGAGCTCGTTCGCCGTGTGCGGGCGCACAAGCAGGAGACGGGCCAGCCGCTGATCGACGCCGCCCGGGAGGCGGAGCTGCTGGACGAGCTCGTGCGGGCGAACGCCGGGCCGCTCGGCGAGAGCGGGATCCGCTCGCTCTTCTCGGCCGTGCTCGACGTGATGAAGCAGGAGTCGCAGGGACGGAGCGCCTCGGCGCCCTCGGCCCCACGGGCGCATGCGCCTCTCTCCCGGCTCGCAATCGTCGGCACCGGCCTCCTCGGGACCTCGGTCGCATTGGCGGCGCGACGCGCCGGCGTCGCGTCGGTGCGGGGCTGGGACGCCAACCCGGCCACGCTGCGCGAGTCCGCAGTCGACCGCGCGACGTCGCTCGTCGACGCGGTCGCGGATGCCGAGCTCGTCGTCGTCTCGGTGCCGGTCGGCTCCGTCGTGACGACGGTCCGCGACGCGCTCGCCGCGGCGCCGGACGCGACGGTCACCGACGTCGGCTCGACGAAGCGCATACTCGCCGCCGTCGAGGACCCGCGCTTCGTCGCCGGCCATCCGCTGGCCGGCGGTGCGACGGGCGGGCCCGCGCGAGCGAGCGCCGACCTCTTCGACGGCGCGATCTGGTTCCTCACTCCGTCACCGGCGGCCGATGCCGCGCGCGTCGCATCCGTGGAGCGCTTCGTCGCCGCGCTCGGAGCGCGGACGGTGCGGCTCGATCCCGCCGAGCACGATCGGCTGTTGGCGGTGACGAGCCATCTTCCGCACGCGCTCGCCAACGTCCTCATGCGCGCCGTCGCGCGCGCCGGCGAGGACGCGCTCGGCTACGCCGGCGCGTCGCTGCGCGAGATGACGCGCGTCGCGGGCGCGAACGCGTCCATCTGGGCGGACATCTTCGTCGACAACGGCGATCTCATCGCTGCGTCGCTCGCGGAGCTCGCAGGCGAGCTCGCCGACGTCGAACGCGCGCTGCGAGCGGGCGAGCGCGACGCGATCGAACGCTGGATCGCGGAGTCCGCGACGGCGCGCACGCGCATGCTCGAGTACGCATACCGCACCGAGGCGAAGATGCTCAACCGCATCCGCGTGCGAATCCCGGACAAGCCGGGCGTGCTCGCGCGCATCACCCAGAGCCTCGGAGCCGCAGGCATCAACATCGAGGACTTCGAGCTCCGCCACGTCTCGCCGGAGTACGGCGGCGTGCTCGTCATCCTCGTCGCAGGCGGCGACCAGGCGGAGCTGGCGAGAACGCTGCTGCGGCGGGAGGGTTACTCGGCGGCGTAGCGGACGGCTCCGGACGATGGGACGCCGCCGCAGGCGAGGGCAGTGCGCCCGTTCTCAGCGGGCGGCGTAGAGTCGCCATTTGCCGGGCACTCCCTTGAGCGCGTGCACGCCGCGGTCCTCGAACTCGAGACCGGAGCCCGCGACGAGGTCTTTGACCGTGCGCGAGAGCAAGACCTCGCCTGGTCCTGCGAGTGAGGCGATTCGCGCTCCCGTGTGGACGGCGATCCCGCGGATCTTGCTGCCGTCGAGCTCGCATTCGCCGGTGTGGATTCCGGCCCGGATCTCCACGCCGAGCTCCCGCACGGCCTGTCCGACGGCGATCGCACAGCGGACGGCGCGCGCGGGGCCGTCGAAAGTGGCGAGGAAGCCGTCGCCTGCCGTGTCGACCTCGCGGCCGCGAAAGCGCTCGAGCTCGCCCCGTACGATGGCCTCGTGGGCCCGCAGCAGGTCGCGCCAGCGCCGATCGCCCAGCTCTGCCGCCTGCTCGGTCGAGGCGACGATGTCGGTGAAAAGCACGGTGGCGAGCACGCGGTCGGTATCCGGCACCGGCCGCGTCCCGGTCAGGAACTCCTCGATCTCATCTGCGATCGCGTCGGTGTCCCCGGCCGAGATCCAGTGGTCGGCGCCTGCAAGCTCGACGAACTTCGCGCCGGGGATCTTCGACGCGAGATAACGCCCCTCCGCAACGTTGACGTCATGGTCGCCGGCGCGGTGGAGGACGAGCGTTGGCACGCGGATCGACGGCAAGACCTCCCGGACGTCGATGTAGGAGTTCATGCGTAGGAGCGCCGCCGCCGCTCCCGGGCTCACAGAACGCCGAAGGTAGCGCTCGAGGTTTCGCACGAACTGCTCATCTCCGGCGCGGCTGGGCGCGTAGTAGTCGACGTCCTCTGGGCTGAGGTGTCCCCAGTTCCGCTCGACGTCCAAGGCCGACTTCTCCCGGCTCTCGCCGGTCGGCGCCCAGGGATAGTCGTCGTCCGGATCACGGCGCTTCGCGAAACAGCCGAGCGTTATCAACGCGACCGTCCGCTCGGGATGCGTGGCGGCGAAAAGGACGCACATGTTCCCTCCCTCGGAGTGCCCGAAGAGAGCCGAACGGTCCGAGCCGACCGCCTCGAGCACGGCGCGGACATCGTCCATACGCTGCTCCAGAGTCGGCAACTCATCGTTGGACACACGGTCCGAGAGCCCGGTGCCGCGCTTGTCGAACAAGATCAGACGAGAGAACGCTGCAAGCCGGGCCAGGAAGTGCGCCATCGCAGGCTCCTCCCACATCAACTCGATGTTCGAGGCCCAGCCCGGCACGTAGACGAGGTCGCGCGGCCCATCGCCGGTCACCTGATAGGCGATGTTGAGATCGCCGCTCCTGGCATACCGTGTCTCGGGCGCCATCGAGCGGAGAATAAGCTCGCCACGCACGGTCGGCGAAGTTCCGACCGCGGCGCGGCGTGGGGCGGTGCGTGATGGACGCGACCACAGCGCTTGGCGTGATCAGGCTTGCTCTCTAGAGTCGGCACATGCGGAGACGCGTCCACGCCGCCCGGGACAATCTCGACTGGAGCGTCCGCCTCGTGTGGCTGCCGGAGGCGATCAGGCCGATCGGGGCGCGCCAGATCTACTCGGGGAAGGTTGGCGTCGGCGGTCGCTTCGATCAGAACACCTCGCTCTTCGGGATCCTCCTGTCGCCGCTCATCACGCTCGTCGTCGGGATCCCCGTGATGGCAATCCTCCTGCCGCTGCGGTACGCCGGCGTGATGGCGTGGGAGGTGGAGGCGATCACCTGGCCGTGGGGCAAGCGCGGCGGCCCCGCCACCGTCATGCGCTGGAGCATCAGGGGCAAGGGGATGAGCGGGATCGAACGGATCGTTGAAGAGATCGCCGCGGCTCTCGAGCGGGGCGAAACGCAGCCGCAGGTCTCCGGCGCACGGCGCGAGTCGTAGTCACCGTCACGCGCAAGATGTGTCGCGGCACACGACCACGCGGTTGTCGAGGAGCACCTTGTTTCCGCCGCGAAACCTCGAAGGCGGGCGATCACGTCCACACGTCGGACCGACTCCGGGACCACGAGCGATGCTAGAAGTACCGAATCGGCGGTGAGGACGGCGAACTGGTGGTCCCCGACGCGCGCGCGTGGCGCGCGTGGCTCGAGCGCAACCACCCAGATCGGGCGGGCGTCATGCTCGTGCTGGCGAAGAAGGGCACTACCTCGCCGACGAGCCTCACCTACGACCAGGCCCTCGAGGAGGCGATCTGCTTCGGGTGGATCGACGGTCAGGTTCGCCGCCGCGACGAGCGAACGTATTTTCAGCGGTTCACGCCGAGGCGGGCACGGAGCCGGTGGTCGAAGCGGAACACGACGCTCGCGGAGCGGTTGATCAGCGAGGGCAGGATGCAGGCTTCGGGGATCGCCGAGGTCGAGCGCGCGAAAGCCGACGGGCGTTGGGAAGCTGCCTACGCCGGCCCCGCGACGGCCCGCGTGCCCGACGACTTGGCAGCTGCGCTCGCGGCTGAACCGAAGGCGAAGACGATGTTCGGACAACTCACGGGCCAGAACCGCTACGCGATCCTTCATCGCATCGAGGCGGTGAAGCGGCCCGAGACTCGAGCTCGCAAGATTGTCGAGTTCGTGGAGATGCTCGCGCGCGGCGAGACGCTCCATCCGCAGACGCGGAGGAACAACGACCGACCATGATCCGGGATCGGCGGCTATGACTCGAGGAGGGTGCGGGCGGGCCGCCAGGGCTCGTGCACGTGCGCGAGCCAGACGAGCTCGGGCTCGAGCGCGCGCACCAGCAGCTGGCCCCCGGTGCGCGGCTCGTCGAGCTCGCCGAACCAGACGGCCACGTCGCCGCCGACGACGACCGGTCGCGCGCCCGTCTCGATGACGACCATCTGCATGCCGCGCGTGTGCCCGGGCGCCGGGACGAGGCGGAGCCCGGGCAGCAGCTCGAGCTCGCCGTCGACCGGCTCGTAGCGAACGCCGGGCGCGTCGACCCACTCACGGATCGTGTAGTCGTCCTCTGTGCGCGCGTCATCGAGCTCCTGCCGCTGGACGTACATCGGCCGTCCGGCGAAGAGGTGGTTGCCGCCGCAGTGGTCGAAGTGCAGGTGCGTATTGACGACGATGTCGATGCCGCCGAGGTCGAAGTCCTGCTCGGTCAGCGGACGGAGGCGGGGATCCAGGTCGGCCACCGCCGGGTGGAGCTCCGTCATGCCGGTGTCGACCAGCACGCGTGCATCGGGATGGTCGATGACGTGAACGTAGACCGGCATCCGCTCGCCATCGGCGAGCAACTCGGCCACGAGCAGAGGCGTGACGGTGGGCGGCGTGATCGGCAATGAACCTCTTCCCACGATACGACTCCGGTCGCGAGGCGAACTCATCGCTTGCGGCGTACGGCACCGGCACAGGATGTCCGCCTCGGCGCCGCATATGCTCTCGCGCTGTTGGGAAAGCCGCCGACCTCTCCCTATCCGCCGGACCTGCCGGAAGACCCTGCTCCGGTCACCGAGCTCGAGGACTTGGTGGATGCGGTCGTCGTCGATGTCGATTGGGCGAACCGACCGGCGCGCGGCTTGGCGCTCCGACGGGTGGAGCTGCGGCGCTGCCGGTTGACCGGCGTCGAGCTCGCGGAGGCGACGCTTTCGGACGTCACGTTTCGCGACTGCCGTCTCGACCTCGCCGGCCTGCGGATCGCGACACTCGAGCGCGTCGTCTTTCGAGAATGTCGAATGGCCGAATGCGACCTCTACGAGGCATCCCTGACGGACGTCCTCTTCGAGGATTGCGAGCTACGCGAGGCGACCTTCAGCGGCGTGAAGCTCAAGCGCGTCGAGCTCCGCGGATGCCGGCTTTCGGGACTTCGCGGCGTCGAGGCGTTGCGGGGAGCGCGCATGCCCTGGAGCGACGTGCTCGAGAACGGTCCACTGTTCGCGGCCGCACTCGGCCTGGAGATCCTCGACTAGGTCGCGTCGTTCAGGCAGGCAGCGCCCGGCCGCGCACCTCGCCGAGGCCGTCCGCGCGCAGCACGATCTCGTCGCCGTCGGCGAGAAAGCGGGTGTTCCGGTACAGCTCGATGAGCGAGCCTTCGGACCCGGGCTCGCGGCCGGAGATGGTTCCCGACGCCATCAGGTCGCCGGTACGGATCGAGGCGCCGTTCGATGTGACGTGCGCGAGCATCTGCGGCATCGTCCAGTAGAGCGTTCGGGCGTTGCCGCGCGAGACCACCTCCCCGTTCAGCTCGATCGAGAGGCCGATGTCGAGGCCCCAGTCGCGCCCGCCGGCGAGATGCGGGAGCGGGGGCGGATCCTGCTCCGGCGCCTGCACGCGGCGCTCCTCGAGCAGCGCGAGCGGCGTCACCCACGCCGAGATCGAAGTCTGGAACGACTTGCCGAGGAAGGGCCCGAGGGGGACGTACTCCCACGCCTGGATGTCGCGCGCGCTCCAGTCGTTGACGAGCACGACGCCGAACACGTGCTCGGCGAAGTCCGCGGTGCCGAGCGGTCCGCGCGCGGGAACGCCGACGACGAAGCCGAGCTCGAGCTCGACGTCGAGCCGTCGCGAGGGGCCGTACTCACCCGGACCGAGCTGGCCCCGCGGCCGCACGACATCGGTGCCGCTGACCGCGACCGTGCCGGCGCGGCCGTGGTAGCCGACTGGGAGCCACCGCCAGTTCGGGAGCAGCGGCTCCTGGTCGGGCCGGAACATGCGCCCGAGGTTGGAGGCGTGCTCGAGCGACGCGTAGAAGTCGACGTAGTCGGCGACGTCGAACGGAAGCCGCATGCGCGCCTCGGCGGCGGACATGCGCGGCCCGTCGTGTGCGCGTGCGGCTGCGATCGCGTCCTTCCACGCAGCCGGCCCGAGTGCCATGAGCCCGTTCAGCCCCGGCTGCGCGAACTCGTCGCCGAGAGCGCGCAGATCGACGACCTCGTCCTCCTCGCGCCAGGCGAGACCACCTTCGGCGAATGCGCCGAAGCCGGTCACAGGATCCCGAGCGCGTGCAGCTCGCCGACGGGCTCGAAGAACGAGCAGCTGCCGATCGAATGGAGGAGATGCTCGCGCACGCGCGCGAGCTGGTCCGGGCCTGCGGTGCGGCCGTTCCAGCGGAAGGAATCGGCGTCGAGCGCGAACGAGCCCGGAGC
>DATAMX010000012.1:0-31983 GCA_036260475.1 Gaiellaceae bacterium
CGCGAGGCAGAACGCCTCGCGCAACTCCTCGGAATTGTCGATTTCTGACTCAGTAGGTTCGGTAGCCGTCGATGGTGGAGTAGACGTACGCCTCGAAGTGCATGACGCCACTCGTGTCCACCCAGGTGCGCATCGAGATCAGGCACGAGGTTGATTCCGGATCGGATCCGTCAGCCGCCGTGGGGGATTGGAGGACGGAAGACGCGTTGGATACGGATTGGTATGCAGGCGCCAGCGCGAGCGGGTCGGCGCCCCCAGCGCGGGGATCGACTTGGCAGTACCGCATGTCGTGGAGGGGGCCGGGGGGATTGAGGTCTGAGTACTGGAGCGTCGGCTGAGTCGAGCCGCTCAACGTCCCGGTGATGTGCTCGACCATCGGGATGTTCGGAGTCCCGGAGCCGCCGTAGGAGTAGACGCTGACGAAGTTGCTGTCGTTGTTCGTCCCCGAGTTGAAGTCGAAGAAGACGTTCCCCTTGCCCGTGCAGCTCGGAAGCTCGATCGTCTCGCCCGGGTGCTGGGGATCGCTGAGCGGGACGCCGGGCTGACAGGTGATCTTCGGCGTGTAGCAGAAGACGGTTTGGCTGAGACCGTAGAACGGGGGCGTGTTATCGGCTGTTTGCGCGGGAGCGGTGAGTCCGGTGTCGTGGGTGACTCCGCCCCCGGGTAGACCCTCGTAGCGGTACCAGTCGGTTCCGTTCCCGCCCTTGATGCCAACGTCGGTGACGACTGCACCGCTGACGCTGAAGTTCAGGAAGGTGTACGTCTTGTCGACGTTGACCGTGAAGGTAACGGTCATGCCGTTGGTCGCGGTCACCGTCTGCGGCTTCCCGTTGATGCTCTTCGGGTTGGAGACGAAGTACTGGTCGGTCCCGATCGTTCCGCCGTTCAGGGTAAACAGTGCGCAGTCGTTCTCCCCCCCACTCGCCAGGTACTCGGGAACGATCTTGCTGCCGCTCGTCGCGCCGCTGAAGCCCGAGCTCGTTGCGGCGAATGCCGGCAGGACCACAAGCAGCATCGCGCCGGCAAGGGCCGCCGCCGCCACACCGAGCGCGGCGAGCCGACGCTTCTTCCGCAGAAACTCCATCACCGAAACTCCTCCTCTTGTTCTGATCCCGGACCCGCCGGACGAAAGACGCCCTCACGTCCGCAGGCTGACAACCCTATAACGGTTTCTGTCGCCTGACCAGACGCCATACGCACACCCAAAACTGCAGCCAGCTTGCTCTCAGCCCGCCGATGTGTTGTTGTTGGCCTCGGTGTCCGGACTGCGGCAAAGGCTCCTCGACGCCACGGGCGCGCTGCGCGACGTCTTTCGGAACCCCGGACTCAGACGGATCGAGCTGGCCTTCGCGGGCTCGATCGTCGGCGACTGGGCCTACGCCGTCGGCGTCGCCGTGTACGCGTACGAGCACGGCGGGGCGACCGCCGTCGGCGTGCTCGGCGTCGTCCGGTACGTCTCGATGGCGGTGATCTCGCCGTTCGCCTCGATGCTCGGCGACCGGTATCCGCGCCGGTTCGTGATGGTCGGCGCCGACTCGATCCGAGCGGTTCTCGTTCTCGCCGCCGCGGTCCTGATCGCCGGCGGCGCCGACCAGTACCTCATCTACGCGCTCGCCGTCGCGACGAGCATCTGCGCCACCCCGTTCCGGTCCGCCCAGGCGTCGTTCCTTCCCGAGCTCGCCGACGGCCCCGAAGACCTCGCCGCCGCGAACGTCGCCTCGTCGACCATCGAGAGCGTCGGCTTCTTCGCCGGTCCGGCCCTCGCCGGCCTCCTGCTGGCGGTGGCGAGCATCTCGACCGTCTACATCTTCAACGCGGCGACGTTCGTCTGGTCCGCCTTCCTCGTGCTCGGGATCCGCACCGCGAAGAAAGAGCCTGACGGCGAGGTCCGGCCGGCGGCAGCGCCCGTCGCGGTCGCGAAGCCCGGCTTTCTCGCCGAGGCATCCGCCGGCTACCGGGAGATCCTCGGCAGCCGCAGCCTCCGCGTCCTCGTCGGCCTCTACTGCGCGCAAACGGTCGTTGCCGGAGCCTCCCTCGTCTTCTCGGTCTCGATCGCGCTCAACCTGCTCGGCATCGGGCGGTCCGGCTACGGCTACCTCAACGCGACGCTCGGCATCGGCGGTCTCGTGGGCGGCTTCGTCGCGCTTGTCCTCGCACAACGAGGCCGCCTGGCGCGAGACTTCGGAGCCGGCGTCTTCCTGTGGGCGGCGCCGTTGCTCCTCGTCGCCGCCTGGCCGACGGTCGCGGCCGCGGTCATCGTCATGGTGATGCTCGGGCTCGCGAACTCGGTCGTCGACGTCAACGCCTACACCATCCTGCAGCGCATCGCGCCCGAGGAGACGATGGCGCGCGTGTTCGGCGCGATGGAGAGCGCCGTGATCGCCGGAATGGCGGTCGGCGCCCTGCTCATGCCCGCCCTCATCTCGACCGTCGGGCTTCGCTGGGGGCTGGTCGTCGTCGGCGCGGGCGTCAGCCTGTCGGTGTTCGTCGGAGCCGCCGGCCTGCGCCGGATCGACCTCGTCGCGCTCGCGCCACCCGGCCTGGAGCTCCTACGGGGCGTCCCGCTCCTCGCGCTCCTCCCGGAACAGACGCTCGAACGGCTCGCGCGCGGGCTCGTGCCCGTCACCGTCGAGGCCGGCGAGGTCGTGATTCGCGAAGGCGACCGGGGCGACCGCTTCTACGTCGTCGAGTCCGGCGAGATCGAGGTGACGAAGGACGACCGCCACGTCGCCTCGCTCGGGCCGGGCGATTTCGTCGGCGAGATCGCCCTCCTCCGCGACGTCCCGCGCACGGCGACCGTCACCGCGACCGCCGCCACCGTCCTGCAGAGCCTCGACCGCGATCACTTCATCCCGGCCGTTACCGGCCAGGGCACGTTCCGTGAGGCGGCGGACGTCGCCATGACGGTGCGCCTGGCGATGCTGTGAACGAGGCCTGGGCCCGAGCGCGACGGTCAGCTCGCGTCCGGAAGCCGCGAGGCGAGCGAGACGAGGATCTTGCGCTGAATCCCGGGAGAGTCCGTCAGCAACCGGCCGAACGAGCGCGCCGTGATCACGAGCGCTCGGACCGGCGAGGTGGTCGTCACCGTCGCGTTGCGGGGTGTGCCGGTGAGGAGGGAAGCCTCGCCGAAGAACGACGTATCGCCTTTCGGCGGAACACGCTTCCCGCGCCGGCTGATCTCGACCGTGCCGTCGACGACCACCACCAGCTCCTTGCCCGCGTCCCCCTCCTTCATCAAGGCCGTACCGGCGGGGAAGTAGATCTCGTCTGCGATCATCGCGACCTCGTTCAGCTCACGGCGCGAGCAGTCGGAGAACAACGGCACCCGCTTCAGCATCTCCACCTTCGCGTTCTTCGTGAACACGCCGCGATTCTACGCGTACCCGATCGAGGGCGTGGGCCTAGCCCTAGTTCAGCGGAGCGAATGCGCGCGCGACCGCTGCTGTGCGGGAATTGACGCGCAGCTTCTCGTAGACGTGCTCGAGGTGCTTTCGCACTGTGTGCGGCGACACGATCAGCAGCGCGGCGATCTCCTGGTTCGTCTTCCCACGTGCGACCCAGCCCAAGATCTCCGTTTCCCGATTGGTGAGGCCGTCCGCGCCGGCCGACTCCGGTGCCGTCGAGTCGAACCGCTCGTGAAGGGCAACCAGAAACGGCCGCAGAAGTTGGAGCATGTCCCGGTCTCGGTCGGTGAAGTCGCTGTTCTCCTTGCGCCGGCTGACGTAGTAGTACCGCGCGATGCCGTGGGGTGCAGCGACCCAAAAACGGATCTGGTGCTCGACCCCGATCGGCTTCAATGCTTGGTCGTAATAGTCGAGCCGATGGAGCTGACGCGCTGAAGCAAAGTCGGAGATTCGGAGCGCTCGGACATCGGTGTGATGTTGCTCCATGCTCAACGGGTATTCGCCGCAGAATGCCGTGACTGCTTCGGCAACGTCGCGCGAACCCGATACGGAGGGAGCCTCGGCCGAAGCGAGGAGATCGTGGCTGACGAGCTCACGCTCGTTGTAGCCGACGAACTCGCCGGGGACGAGCCGTACCAGCGCTTCGATGACCTGCTCCACGAGATGCGCAGCGTTTTCAGCCGGATGCGCGACGTACACGAGTGCCAGCGCGTCTTGCACCTGCCTGCTGGTGAAACGCGCCACTGGACGAAGATACGACAAACGTCTAATTGCGGCAAGCGCCCTGGGCGCAGAGTCTCGGTGCAGCAGCCTCCGGCCGCACTGAGCAAACCGAAACTGTTCGACCCAAGGGACGTCGCTCCCTCGGGTACGCGCGACTGAACGCCTTCCGGTCATCGATTCGGCCGCGTCCCTGCGTCCCTCATCAACAAGCGAGGAGAAAGACATGCGCAATCCACCCAAATGCACACGCTTGCTGGCGATAGTCCTGGCGGCCGTCGCATTCGCCGTGCCCGTTGCAAAGGCCGGCCTCGAGCGCTCCGGAACCATCGCGGGACGAACCGCCGTTGTCGCACTTCCGGCCGGCAACACGGTGGAGCAGTGGAACAAGATCGCCGAGGATACGGTCATCGGTGCGGGCGCACTGCAGCTCGAAGGCTTCATCTACATGGCCTACGAGTCGACCGCGGTCTACGACGCGGCCGTCGCATTGCAGGGTGGCTACCAGCCGCTCATGCCGGCCTTCCGCGTCTGGAAGGGGGCCTCGCCGGACGCTGCCGTGATCGAGGCTGCGTACCGAACGCTCACGCACTACTTCCCGGCGGCGTCGGGGACCCTCGACCCACTGTATGCGGCGGCGCTCGCGGCGATCCCGAACGGCCAGGCGAAACTGGCAGGCCAGCGGATCGGCTGGGTAGCCGCCAGTCAGGTGATCCGCACTCGCACCGGAGACGGGTTGGTGACGCCGCTCGCCTCGACGTCGACCTTCCCGACGCTCTCGCCGGGCCCAGGGGTGTGGCGATTGACGCCTCCCGCGTACCTCGCGCCGCAGACCCCGTGGGTCGCACGTGTGCGTCCCTTCGTCCTCAAGAACGGCGACCAGTTCCTGCCCGGCCCTCCGCCATCGCTGTCGAGCTCCGACTGGGTGGCGGCGTTCAACGAGCTGAAGGTTTACGGAAGCGCAACGAGCACAGCCCGCACCACAGACGAGACAGCGATCGCCAAGTTTTGGTCGGCGAACGTCCCGCGACAGTACAACCGCGTCGTCCGTGACATCACCGACGCAAAGGGGCTGAACCTCGTTCAGACCGCCCGCCTTGCTGCAATGGTCGACGTCGTCGCCGCCGACGCGGGCATCTCCGTGATGTACGCGAAGTACCACTACCTGTTCTGGCGCCCGGTCAGCGCCATCGACCCGACGTCGGTCACCGCCGACGGCTTCGGTCCCGCGCCGGGATTCGACGACGGCAACACGGCGACCGTGGAGCAGCCCGGCTGGCGGCCGCTCCTCGTGACCCCCAACCATCCCGAGTATCCGGCCGCGCATGGAGCGGTGACCGGAGCCATGGCCGATGTTCTCGGCTCCGTGCTCGGCAACAACATCAATCTCGACATCCACGGCTTCGACGCGAACGGGGCGGCCGGCAATCTCGACGCCGTCCAGCACTTCAACACAGCTGACGACCTCCGAACGCAGATCGTCAACGCCCGCGTCTGGGCCGGCCTCCACTACCGCTTCTCTGGCCTTGCCGGAGTCGCGCTGGGCACCAACGTCGCCGACTACGACCTCAAGCACGCGTTCCAACCCACCAAGTAGAAAGCGACGTCCACCGGGAACCGCCGCCGGATTCGCACTTAGTGGAATCCGGCGGCGGTTCGCGCGGCGCAACCCGGGGAGCTTTCGGCCGCGTTACAGTCGTCGCGTGGCTCTGCAGCTGCGGCCGATGCAGGACGAGGAGTTCGAAGCTTGGCTCCCGCTATTGCAGGAGGAGTACGCGCAAGAGCTCGTCCGTGACTACGGGATGTCAGCGGACACGGCGAGGGCGAGAGCCGTCGTCGAGATCGACGGGCACCGGCCCGTGACACACTCGGTGTTCGTGATCGAGGTCGACGGCGAGGCGGTGGGGCACTTGTGGCTCGTCGAGCGTCGCGACGACTTCGAGCCGACTTTGTCGGTGTACGACATCGACATCGACGAGCCCTACCGGGGCCGTGGCTACGGCAAGGCGGCGATGGTCTTCGCCGAGGAAGAGGCACGACGTCGCGGGCTGACTCGTATCGCCCTGCACGTAGGTGCACGCAACGACGTTGCGCGCAACCTCTACCGATCGCTCGGGTTCGAGGAAAACGAGATCGCGATGAGCAAGCTGGTCTAGCGGCTACATCCCAGCCATGCCGCCGCCCGGGACGACGAAGCCGGGGACGGAGCCGGGGGCGGCCAGAACGCCGAGAGCAAGGGCGAACAGGAGGACGGTCGTCGACCAGACGGCGACGCGCCGCCACGGCAGCAGCTTCTCCACCGTGATCGCGCCCGCGACGACCGCCATCCAGAAAATGCTCATCACCCCGAGTGCGAACAGTGCGACCATCAGGGCCCAGCAGCAGCCGAAGCACCAGAAGGCGTGCCTGCCGCCCATCGCGACGGCGCCGCGGACGCCGTCGCGCCACGCCCCCATCAGGAACCCGAACGGGCTGCGGCACTTGCCGAGGCAGACGTCCTTCAGCGGCGTCAGCTCGTAGATGGCGGCCACGGCCAGCACCCCGCCGGCGAGCCAGCGTCCGCCCGCATGCCACGCGAGCTGCGTCCTGAGCACGTGGCGGCCGAGCGCGTACAGGCCGTAGGCGACGACGCCGGCTGCGCCCCAGACGACGAGATAGCCGGCCGTGAAGGCGGCCGGTCGGGCAAGGCCGCGCTGCCGCGTCATGCGCGCGTACAGGGCGACGGTCGGCGAGACCGCCGGCAGCATCATGGCGGCCATCATCACGAGCCAGACGGCGACGAACCAGCCGAGCGCGCCGAGATCGGCCGCGGGACTCGCGCCCATGCCGGCCATCGAGCGCACGGTCGACCACCACGCAAGCGCGGCGAAGGCGATCAATAAACCGACCAAGCCGACCTGCGTGCGTGCCGCCGCGACGGCCTGCGATTGGGACGAGCTCACGCCGCCCAGGCGAACTCGGAGCGCGAAAAGGCGGACTTGCCCTCGTAGGAGATGCCGAAGGCGTCGATGCGCGACCGGGTGGCGCGGGCGATCGTCAGGTCGGGCCCGGCCGGGTGGAAGATCCCGACGAGCCGTGCCGGCTCGCCGCTCTCGACCCCGAACGAGACGACGTCCTCGATCTCGAAGTCGACGGCGTCGCCGATCTTCACCGCGTGCTTCAGCCCGTCCTCACGGACGTCGATCCGCGCCCGCTCGACGCCCAGGTTCTCGCCGACCAGCGGCCCGAGCGCCTCCATCGGCCCGCCGAGCGAGCCCGAGAACACACCCCCGAGCTTCTCCGCCTGCTCGTCGGAGGCGGCAGCGTCGATGAACACGCCCAGGCGCCAGTTCCCCTCGGTCATGACCTTCGGCGTGTCGGCGACCGCGGCGACCGTGAGGCCGCCCACGTCGACGCCCTCGACCTCGCCTTCCTTGATGTGGAAGACGAGCACGACCCGGCAGTAGTCGTGCGTCGCTCCGAGCGACAGCGATGCGGTGCACGGGCACACGACGTCGCACGAGCAAGTCTCGAAGTACGAACCGGCGATCTTCCACGACATTGGGGCCTCCCTTGTGTCCGAGTGGCGCTGATTCTCCCGTCCCGCGGTCGGCGAGTCAACGCGAGAAGACGTCGCGCAGAGCCTGTGCGCTGCGCCGAACCGACTGTGCGATCCGGGGCGCGTCGCTCCGCGACGCGATGGTGAGGAGAAAGCGTCCGAGCCGGTCGGCCTCGCCGGGATCCAGCGAGATCGCCGCCTCCGCCTCCTGACTTCGCCAGATGCTCAGACGGAGATGGCGCGGCGACGTGAGGTAGGCCGATACCCGCAACCAGCCGTCGTCGATGTCGGAGTGACCGCGGAAGTACTCGACGACCTTGCTCCGCTGCGCGGCGCCGCAGTGCGGGCAGAAGCGGAAGTCATCCGCCAGCTCGCTCGAGCACTGAGCACAACGACGCACCAAGAGCCCCTCCTCGACTCCTCTTCTATGCCCCCGCCGGTGTCAGGTCAAGCCGTTCGCTCGCCGACAGCCGCCGTTACGGCTTGGGTCTTCGGCCGGCGAGCCGGGCGAGGTTCACGTCCCAGCCCCAGCCGTACGTCTTGGGCGTGAAGAGGCGCGGATCGTCGGGGTTCCACCAGCGCGACTTCAGCCGGGCGACGGTCGGCCTCCGCCAGTCGTACGGGACCCCGAGAAACGTTCCCGTCTTCGACCGCTTCGCCATCGCCGACATCCTCTCACGTCACTTCAAGAGAGATAGCCGTTCCCGGTGCTAGCGTCGCCGGGTGCTCTTCCGGCAGTTCGTGGACGACGACCTGGGGTGCGCCTCGTATCTCGTCGGCGACGAGCACGCCGGCGTTGCGGTCGTGGTCGACCCCGGCTACCGGATCGAGCCCTACCTCGAACAGGCGGAGCGGCACGGCGTGCGGCTGATCGCCGTGCTCGAGACGCACACCCACGCCGACCACGTCTCCGGGCACGGACGGCTGGCACTCGAGCACGGCCTCCCCATCCACGTGCACGACGTCGGCGCTCCGGAATACGCGCACGAGGCCCTTTCCGACGGCGCCGAGATCGAGCTCGGCGAAGTCGTCGTCCGCGTGCTGCACACGCCCGGGCATCGCCCCGAGCACTGCGCGTTCGCGGTCGTCGACCGGTCGCGTGGCCAGGACCCGTGGCTCGTCCTCACCGGCGACTCCCTCTTCGTCGGGGACGCTGCGCGACCGGACCTCGCGGTCGAGGCGCACGACGGCGCGGAGGATCTCTTCCATTCGCTGCGCCGGCTCGTCGAGCTCGGCGACGGCGTCGAGGTGTTCCCGGGCCACGTCGCCGGTTCGTTGTGCGGCGCGGCGATGAGCTCGAAGGCGTCCACGACGATCGGCTTCGAGCGCCGCTACAACCACGCGCTCGCGGAGAGCCACGACGAGTTCGTAGGCGGCGCGCTCGGCCCGCAGCCGCCGCGCCCGCCGAACATGGAGCGGATCGTCGAGCTGAACCGAGGCCCGCTCGTCGGCGGGCAGCCGCCGCTGCAACGGGTGGCAGACGCCGGTGACGCGGTCGTCCTGGACGTCCGCCCCGCGCGCGACTTCGCCGCAGGACATCGCCCAGGCGCCGTCAACGTGCCGGTGTCCGGCTCGAGCTTCGCGACGAAGACCGCGTTCGTGCTGCCCGAGCGGCCGATCGTCATCCATGCGAACGACGAGGACGAAGCGGTGCGGGCGGCGCGGTCGCTGTACGCGGTCGGGATCTTCGACCTCGTGGGCTGGCAGCCGGGCGGAGGCGACGAGCGCGTCGACTCCGTCACGATCGACGAGCTCGAACGGCTGCTCGAGTCAGGCGACACCGAGGTGCTCGACGTGCGCGAGGCGGACGAGCGCGACGCCGCCTTCATCCCGGGCACGGATCACATGCCGTACCGCAACGTCCGCCAGGCGGCGGAGAACGGTCTGTGCGGCGGCAGGCCGATCGTCACCATCTGCGAGAGCGGCGCGCGCGCAGCGGTCGCGGCGAGCGTCCTGCGCGCAGCCGGGCTCGACGCACGGCCCGTGCTCGGCAGCGGCATCGCCGACTGGCGCGCCCGCGGCGGCGAGCTTGCCTCGTTCCGCCGCTGCGGCGCCTAGGCGCTCTAGGCCAGTCGCTCGGCGGGGTAACCCCAGCGCGCGAGATTGGCGACGATCTCCTCGCAGTGCGCAGGGTCGCGCGTGAGCAGCGTCAGCTCGACGCCCGTCTCGGCGACCGGTAGGCCACCCGTCTCGCGCTGGTGCTCGACCTCGACGACATTGACCCGGTCGTTCGCGAGCAGCGTCAGGAGGCGGGCGAGCTCACCCGGCCGATCGGGGACGCGCGTGCGCAGTACGAGATAGCGCCCCGCAGCGGAGAGGCCGTGACGCATGACGGAGATGAGCAGCGTCGCGTCGATGTTTCCGCCCGAGAGGATCGGGACCACGACGCCGCGTGCGCCGGTCTTCCCGCTCAGCAGCGCAGCGACTCCGACGGCGCCGGCGCCCTCGACGACGAGCTTCGTACGCTCGAGCAGGAGCACGATGGCCGCGCTGATCTCCTCGTCCGTGACGGAGACGATGTCGTCGAGCACGCGCTCGAGGATTGACATCGTCAGCTCGCCGGGCTTCTTCACCGCGATCCCGTCCGCGATCGTGTAGCCCGGCCCGTCCGGCAGCGTTCCCGCCGCCTGCACGCCGACGATGCGCACGCTCGGCTTCACGGCACGGAGCGCGAGCGCGATCCCCGATGAGAGACCGCCGCCGCCGATCGGGATCAGCACGGTGTCGAGGCTCTCGACCTGATCGACGAGCTCGAGGCCGATCGTCCCCTGCCCCGCGATGATCGCCAGGTCCTCGAACGGGTGGACGAACGTCGCACCCGTCTCGCCGACGAACGCCTGAGCGGCGTCGAGGCACTCCTCGATCGCCGGGCCGGTCAGCTCGACGTCGGCGCCGTAGTGGCGGGTCGCGTCCACCTTCGCCATCGCAGCGTCCTGGGGCATGAAGATCCGCGCCTTCGCGCCCACCTCGCGCGCCGCCCACGCGACGGCCTGTCCGTGGTTCCCGGCGCTCGCCGCCACGACGCCCGCCGCGCGCTGCTCGTCGCTGAGCTGCGAGATGCGGTTGTACGCGCCGCGGACCTTGAACGAGCCCGTGCGCTGGAGGTTCTCGGCCTTGAGATGCACCTCGACGCCGCACGTCTGCGAGAGCGTGTCGGAGCGATAGACGGGCGTGACGCGCGCGACGCCGTCGAGCCGCTTGCGCGCGGCCTCGAAGTCGCTGAGCTCAGGCCCGGTCAATGTGAAACACCTTGTCGAGGATCTCACGGACCGCGGTGAGCGGGTCGAGCTCCCTGCGCTGCACCTCGTCGAGCAGGCGCCGCAGCTCGGGATCGCCGGAGACGGCATGCTCGAGATGCGTCTTCGCACGAGCGGATGCGACCGCGAACACCTCGCCGGCGAGGTTGTTCCGGCGCCGCTCGTCGAGCTGTCCGGACTCCTCCAGGTGAGACCGGTGCGCCGCGATCGAGTCCCACAGCCCGGGGACGCCCTCGCCTCGCGTCGCCTCGGTGAGGACGATCGGCGGCCGCCAGTCGCGGTCACGGTCGAGCGCGAGGATCGAGCGCACCTCGTTCAGCATCGTCTTTGCCGCCGGATGGTCCATCTTGTTGATCGCGATCACGTCGGGGATCTCCATGATCCCCGCCTTCAGCGCCTGCACCGAGTCACCGGAGCCGGGCATGAGCACGAGCACGACGGTGTCCGCGATGCCGATCACCTCGACCTCGCTCTGACCGGCGCCGACCGTCTCGAGGAAGACGACGTCCTTCCCGGCGGCGTCGAGGACGAGCAGCGCCTGGAGCGTCGCCTCGGCGAGCCCGCCGAGATGCCCGCGTGTCCCCATCGAACGGATGAACACTCCCGGGTCGAGGAAGTGGTCGGCGAGGCGGATGCGGTCGCCGAGCAGCGCGCCCTTCGAGAACGGGCTGGACGGGTCGACGGAGACGACGCCGACCGTCGTCTCCTGCGCGCGGACGTGACGGACGAGCGCGGAGATCAGGCTGGACTTGCCGACTCCGGGCGGTCCGGTGATGCCCACGGCGTATGCCTTCCCGGTGGACGGATAGAGGTCGGCGACGACGCCGTAGGCCAGCGGGTCGCCGTTCTCGACGAGCGTGATGGCGCGGGCCAACGCGCGCCGGTCACCCTCGCGGACGCCGGCCGCGAGCGTTTCCCTCGTCCAATCGCGACGCCCCGCCACGGGGCGGGACTCTAGTGATGCGGCCGGTGGCGTCGCACCCTCCGCGGGGCGCAGCATCAAGCGTTACTTCACTGCCTGGTGGGCCGGCTCGACCGTTGCGGGCGTGCGCGCCGGCTCGCGGGCGAGGGCGTAGCCGACGACGGCTGCGACGCCGTACGTGACGGCCGCCCCGCCCCAGATCCAGCGCGGGCTGACACTGTCGAGCAGCGCGCCGGCGATGCCGTTCGCGGCCGCCGTGGCGAGGAAGGTCGCACTCATGACGAGCGTGAGCGCGCGGCCGCGCATCTCGTCCGCCGAGCCGCGCTGCACGAGCACGGCGTTGCACACGATCGCCGCGCCGTCGCCGGCACCGCCGACGGCAGCGCACACCGACGCCACCCACACGTTCGGGCTCGCGGCCGCCCCGCCGAAGCCGATCGCCATCAGGACGAGCCCGCCTGCGTACGTCCGCGCGGGGCCGGCGCGCTCGAGCAGCGTGCCGCCGGCGAAGCTCCCGAGCACGAGGCCGCCGCCGATGGCGCCGTAGATGAGCCCGTACCCGAAGTCACCGGCGTGGAAGGTGTTCTTGGCGAGGAACACCTCCGACACGTTCGCGGCGCCGATCCCGAGGCAGGCGATGCCCCACGCGATGAGGACGGCGAGGAGAGCACGCGAGCGCATGACGACGAGGAAGCCGTCGCCGAGGTCGCGCCAGTGCCCGCGCGTGAGCGCCGTCTCGCTCTGCAGCATGCGCGACGGGATGCGCGCGATGAGGAAGGCGGAGGCGATGAAGGAGACGCCGTTGATCCAATACGCGGCGTGCGGCCCGGCCGACGCCGTGAGCAGGCCGCCGAGGACCGGCCCGACCGCCCAGCTCACGTTCTCCATCGACTGCAGGAGCGCGTTGGCCGCGGGCAGCTCCTCGTCGGAGACGAGGTTCGGGATGCCGGCGTAGACCGCCGGCCGGAAGAAGCCGGTGGCAAGCCCCGCCACGGCTGCGAGCGCGACGATCGCGCCCGGGCTTCCGATGAACGGCAGCGCGAAGAAGACGGCTGCGCGGACGACGTCGGCGCCGATCATGAGGTCGCGGCGCCGCAGCCGGTCGAGCAGCGGCCCCATGGTCAGCCCGACGGCGACGGTCGGGAGGTACGCGACCACGAGGACGGCTCCGACCCACAACCCGGAATTGGTCCTGTCCTTGATGTCGATCGCGAGCGCGATCGCGGCCAGCAGCGTGCCGACGCTCGACCCGAGCGTCGCGATGGCCAACAGGCGGAAACCGGGATTCCGCAGCGGCAGCAGCTGACGGCTGACAGCTGTCAGGGCGCCTGCGAACCTAGCACCCTTTTGTCCTCGTTACGAGACGCCCGACAGGACCTGTCCGAGACAGACACCAAAGAAGGCGTTCTCCTCGGGGGTGCCGACGGTGACGCGGATCGCCTCCGGAGCGCCGAAGCCGGCGAGCGGCCGAACGATCACGCCCTGGCGCAGGAGCCGGTCGAACAGCCCCGCGCCGTCCCCGACGTCGACGAACAGGAAGTTCCCGATCGCCGGGCCGGCCGGCTCGAGGCCGCGGGCGCGCAGCGT
Organism: Gaiellaceae bacterium; assembly: GCA_036260475.1. Classification (GTDB taxonomy): domain Bacteria; phylum Actinomycetota; class Thermoleophilia; order Gaiellales; family Gaiellaceae; genus Palsa-739. Next base: position 13,429 of record DATAMX010000012.1, read on the forward strand.
CTCCTCCAGCTCGCCGCGCCCGGCCTTGTTCAGCGCACGCCGCCGCGCCAGCTCGGGCTCGTCGCCGAGGCTCGCCAGCGCGGCCGCCTGCGCAGTCGCAGCCACGTCGAACGCGCGCCGCACCTTGCTCGTCGCGGTGACGACGTCCTTCGGGGCGATGCCGTAGCCGACGCGCAGCCCGGCAAGCCCGTAGATCTTCGAGAACGTCCGCAGGACCGCGACGCGCTTCCCGTGCTTGAACAGCTCGTCGACGCCGTCGGCGTAGTCGGGATCGTCGACGTACTCGAAGTACGCCTGGTCGACGACGGCGAGCACGTGCTCGGGGAGCCGCTCCACGAACGCGAGCAGCTCGTCGCGGCCGTTCGCAGTCCCCGTCGGGTTGTTCGGATGGCAGACGTACACGAGCTTCGTGCGCGGGCCGACCTCGGCCAGCATCGCCTCGAGGTCGTACACGTGGTCGCGCAACGGAACCTTGCGCGGCACGGCGCCGAGCTTGAGCGCGTCGAGGACGTAGCTCGGGAACGACGGCCACCCGCAGACGATCTCGTCGCCCGCGTCGAGCGTCGCCTGCGAGAGCAGGTCGATGACGCCGTCGGCGCCGGAGCCGACGATCACCTCGTCCAGCTCGACGCCGTGGTGCCCGGCGATCGCCGACCGGAGCGCGTAGGCGCCTCCGTCCGGATACCGGTTCAGGTCACGCGTCGCGCGCTCGAGCGCTTCAGCCGCTGCTGGAAACGGTGGGAAGGGCCCTTCGTTGGACGCGAGCTTGACGACCCGCTCGAGCCCGAGCTCCCGCTGAACCTCCTCGATCGGCTTGCCCGGCTCGTACGGGATCAAGTCCGCGATCGAGCTGCGGAAGAGACTGCGTCCCACTTACTCGCTGTCCGTGCGTCTTTTTCGCTTGACCATGAGCAGCCCGCCCAGAGCTGCGAGGCTGCCCGCGACTGCTCCGCCCTTGCGCGCGTTCGGAACCGCTCCCTGCGCCTTCTTCTTCGCTGCCCGCTTGCCGATCTTGACGACCAGCCAGCCGATCACCGCGTTGCGTCTGTTGACGATGCTCACGCTCGACCTCCCTTTTCACGGTCGAGGCTACCCCATCCAGGCGAGGAAGCATCCCCCGGGGCCCGCGGGCGGCATGGCCCCGGAGGATTGGGACGAGGGCACGTCCTGATGACTGAGATGCACGCGGCTGAGAAAACTTGCGCGCCGCCGCGGCGGCCGACTGCGACTTTACGTTCGGCGAAGCCGAGGGAAGGATCGTGTGCCGAAGGTCGTAGCTTCCGGCGCCCACCGTCCCGGCGACGACGACCGCGGCCGTCACCTTCGCCGCCAGCCCGAGGCCGCCCCACGACCAGGGAAGCGCTCCCAGCGCGCCTCGCAAGGCGGCTCGCTGCGCCCGCTGGCGGCGCGCGAGCGTCGCGCAGTCCGGGCACTCGCGCAGGTGCGCACGCAGCTGCGAGCGCTCGGCCCGCGAGAGGTTGCCGTCCAGCTGCTTCGAGAGGGCGAGCTCTGCGTCGCCGCAGGTGAGCGCGCCCTCGAGCTGTTCCCGAAGCGCGCGCCGAGCACGAAAGATGAGCGTCTCGACCGCGCTCATCGAGACGCCGAGCACGTCGGCGATCTCGGCGTACGAGCGTCCCTCGATCTCGCGCAGGACGATGGCCGCGCGCTGGTTGAACGCAAGGTGTCCGAGCGCGCGCCGAATGTCCTCCGCTCCCGGCCCGACGTCCTCGTCGACGAGCGAGTCGGCAACGTCGTAGTCGAGCGCCACCTCCTGCGGCCGCCGCGAGTTGGAGCGGAACCGCTGCAGGCAGACGTTGTGCGCAATCGAGATCAGCCAGTTGAGCGGAGCGCGCGGATCCTCACCGCGCTCGAGCGCCCGGAAGGCGTTCATGAACGTCGTCTGGGTGACGTCCTCGGCGTCCGCCCTGTTGCGCAGGACGCTGTACGCATACCGGTAGACGTGCGTCCCGTACCGGCGGTACATCCGCTCGAAGGTGCGGTCCACGCGCGGCCGCGGCGCCTGTAGGGGCGTCATGCCCTACTAGATGCCCGATTTCGCGAAAACCTGCGCTCAGGCAGGCGTTTTCGCGCGGGGCTTGCGGTTCGGGATGTGGATGGCCCTGCCGAGCGCCGCGAGGCCCGCCTCCTTGATCGCCTCCGACAGCGTCGGATGCGGCGCCATCCCGTCCGCGACCGTCTCGACGGTCGACTCGGCATCGATGGCGACGACGCCGGCCTCGATCATGTCCGTGACGTGCGGCCCGACCATGATGAGGCCGAGCAGCTCGCCGTAGCGCGTCTCGTGGATCGACTTCACCCAGCCCACGGTCTCGTCCTGCATCACCGCGCGCGCGTTCGCGACCCATGGGAACTGCCCGACCGCGACGTCGTCACCGTACTGCTCCCGCGCCTCGGCCTCGGTGAGGCCGACGCCGGCGATCTCGGGATCGGTGTAGATCGGACGCGGAACCGCGCGATTGTCCACGACGGCGTCGTGGCCGCAGGCGTTCTCGGCGGCGACCTCGCCCTCGCGAAACGCCGTGTGTGCGAGCTGCCAGTAGCCGGCGCAATCGCCCACCGCATAGATGTGCGGCACGGTCGTGCGGCGGTGCACGTCGGCTGCGATGCCCTTGCGCCGGTCGAACTCCACACCCGCGCTCTCCAGGCCGAGGCCTTCGACGAGCGGCGCGCGGCCGACCGAGACGAGCATGAGGTCGGCCTGCACGGTCTCGCCGTCGCCGAAGTGCACGGTCAGCTGAGAGCCGTCGTCGTCGACCCTCGTGCACTGCTTGCCGAGCTGGAGCGCGATACCGCGCTTGGAGAACTGCTTCGCCAGCTCCTTGGCGGCGTCGGCGTCCTCCTGCGGGATGAGCGTGTCGAGCATCTCGATGATCGTCACCTCGGAGCCGAAGCGCTGGAAGATCGAGGCGAACTCGGAGCCGATGATGCCGCCGCCGAGCACGACGAGGCGCTTCGGCACCTGCTCCTGTGCGAGCAGGCCGGTGGAGTCGACGCAGCGCGGCGAGTCGAGACCCGGAATCGGCGGGCGCAGCGGGAACGACCCCGTGGCGATGACGGCCTGCTTGAACGCGACGCTCTCGCCGCCCTCGACGGCGATCGTGTTGGCGTCCGTGAAGCGGCCGACGCCCTTGACCCACTCGACCCCGTTCGCCTTGAACAGGCCGGCGACACCCTGGGTCATCTGCTTGACGACGCCCGCCTTCCAGGCGTTCGAGGCGGTGAAGTCGAGCGTCGCCTCGCCGACGTTCACGCCGAACTTGGCGAAATGCTCCTCGGCCTCCTTCAGCGCGAATGCGGTCTGCACCCAGGCCTTCGTCGGGATGCAGCCGACGCGCAAGCACGTGCCGCCGAGCTCGGGCTCCTTCTCGATGCACGCGACCTTCGCACCGAGCTGTGCGGCACGGATGGCGGCCGTGTAACCGCCCGGACCACCACCGAGAACCGCGAGGTCGACGTCCATGGAAACGATGCTAATGAAGTTGGTGGTGTCGGCGGAGCCGCCACCACCGTCCATGGGCGGCATCGCAAGCGACGCCTCAGAGCCGGGCGATCATCGTCACGGCATGGGGCGACTCGGCGACGGTCTGGAAGCCGAAGCCTTCGTACCACTGGACTTGCCGTGCATCGGTGCTGAGGCTGACCGCTCTGTAGCCGCTCGCGCGCGCCCGGTCGAGCAGCGCCTCCAGCAGCTCTCGGCCTGCGCCCTTGCCGCGACGGCTCGGCACGACGGCAATCGTCAGCTCCGGCGTCTTCTCGTCGACGAAGCCGAACCCGGGCTCGCTCGCCGTGAAGAGCCGGTACCAGGCGGCGCCGTACGCGTGCGGCCCGTCCATCGCGATGACCCCGGCGTCGCCGGGCCGGCCCCAGTTCCGCACGTAGCGGTACACCGGGCGTTCGGCCTCCTCGCTGAGTCGCCAGTGATACGCGTGCCGGAGCATGTCGCGGAGGAAACGGACGTCGTGACGGTCGACCGGCCGGAGCATTCCTAGTCCCGGAAGAGCTCCTGTGCGAGCTGGACGCGGTTCCCATCGGGGTCGTACACGTCGAGGAGGCGCATCTCGCCCTGCAGTTCGACGACGATCCCGACGTCGACGCCCGCCGCTCGCAGCCGGTCGCCCTCCGCCTTCACGTCGATGACGTCGACGTGCGCGACCGCCCCGTCGGGATCGGGGTCGCCCTCGATGAGCCCGATCTCCATCTCGCCGTGGCGAAGATGCGACCAGCGCTGGCCGAAGTCGATCGCGGTCTCCTCGAAGCCGAGGGTCTCGCGGTAGAAACGCCGGGCTGCGTCGAGATCGCGAACGCGGTACCAGACCGGCGGCCCAGCCAGCATTACAGCGCCAGGCCGGGATCCTCGAGGAACGTCTTGATCGTCTTCAGGAACTCGGCGCCGGTCGCGCCGTCGACCGCGCGGTGGTCGCAGGTCAGCGTCATCGTCATCATCGGCAGGACGTGCAGGTCGCCGTCGAGCGGTACGACCTGGTCGCGCGTTGCCCCGACCGCGAGGATCGACGCCTGCGGCGGATTGAGGACGGCGACGAACTGGTCGACGTCGAACATGCCGAGGTTCGAGATCGTGAACGTCCCGCCCTCGAGATCGTCGGCGCGGAGCTTCGCGTCGCGTGCGCGTCCCACGAGGTCGCCGCGCACCTGCGCGATCTGCGAGAGGGACAGCTGCTCGGCGCTGTGCACGACCGGGACGACGAGGCCCTGAGGCGCGGCGACGGCGATCCCGACGTTCGCGGTCGGGAACGAGACCAGCGCGTCCTCGGTGTACTGCACGTTCATGCCCGGATGGCGGACGAGCGCCTGCGCACAGACGCGCGTGAGCAGGTCGGTGACCGTCACGCGCACGTCGGGCTCGAGCTCGCGGCGTCGCGCGACGAGCTCGTTCGCGCGCGTCATGTCGGCCGAGACGGTGAGCATGAACGCGGGCACCGTCCACGCCTCGGTGAGGCGGCGCGCGATCGTCTTGCGGATGTTCGAGAGCGGCTGCGACTGGCTCGCCGCCGCCGGCGCGGCGACCCGTGCCGGTACTTCCTGCGTGCGTTGCACGTCCTCGGCGACGATGCGCCCCTCGGGGCCCGTACCGCGGAGGCTCGCCAGGTCGATGCCGCGTTCCCGCGCGAGCCGCCGTGCGAGCGGGGACGCCTTGATGCGCCCGTTCGTCGTCGGCTGGGACACGTGCTGCGGCTCCTGGACGGTGTCTGACACCGGTTCGGTGTCAGACACGGGGGCCTCGGCCTTCGGCGCGGGCGCCTCGACCGCCACCGTCTCGCCCTCCTTGCCGATGAAGGCGATCGTCCGCCCCACCTCGACCTCGCCTTCGGGGATCGCGATCTTGAGCAGCACGCCGCTCGCCTCCGCCTCGACCTCCTGCGTCACCTTGTCGGTGTCGAGCTCGTACAGCGGCTCGCCTTTCGCCACCTGCTCGCCCTCGGACTTGAGCCAGCGGACGATCGTCCCCGACTCCATGCCCTGACCCAGGCGAGGAAGCTTTACCTCAGTTGCCACGGCCGACCGTGCGGAGGATCGCCTGCAGCACGTCGTCGGCGTGCGGGACGACGAACTGCTCCATCACGGGCGCGAACGGGAGCGGCGAGAACTTCGCGCCCACGCGCTCGACGGGAGCGTCGAGCCAGTCGAACGCCTGGTACTGGAGGACGGACGCGACCTCGGCGCCGAAACCCATGCGCGTCACGGCCTCGTGCGCGACGACGGCGCGGTTCGTCTTCTTCACCGATGCGACGAGCGTCTCCTCGTCCAGCGGCTGCAGCGTGCGCGGGTCGACGACCTCGACGGAGACGCCCTGCTTCTCCGCCTCCTCGGCCGCCGCCAGCGACTCGTGCACGAGACGACCGGTCGCGATGACGGTCACGTCCTCGCCCTCGCGATGGATACGCGCCTTGCCGATCGGAATGGGCTCGATCTTCTCCGGCACGTTGCCCTTGATGCCGTACAGCGTGCGATGCTCGAAGAAGACGACCGGGTTGTCGTCGTAGATCGCCGACCACAGCAGGCCGCGCACGTCCTCGGGCGTCGACGCGAACACGACCTTGAGGCCGGGGATGTGCACGAACCACGCCTCGAGCTGTTGCGCGTGCTGCGCGCCCGGCGACCAGCCGGCGCCGCCCTGCGTGCGGAAGACGACCGGGACGGTGAGCTGGCCGCCCGACATGTAGCGGAGCTTCGCCGCCTGGTTCACGACCTGCTCGGCGGCGAGCGTCATGAAGTCCTCGTACATGATCTCCGCGACCGGGCGCATGCCCTGCAGCGCGGCGCCGATCGCCGTGCCGGCGAGGGCCATCTCGGAGATCGGCGTGTTGCGGACCCGCTCGCGCCCGAACTCCTCGAGCATGCCGCTCGTGACGCCCATCGACCCACCCATCTCGGCGATGTCCTCACCCATGATGAAGACGCCGTCGTCCTGGCGCATCGCCGTCGCGAGCGCATCGCGCACGGCCTCGCGGTAGGAGAGCTCAGGCATAGATGTTCTTCAGCGCGTCCTCGGGGGCCGGATCCGTTCCCGCCTTCGCGAACTCGACCGATGCCTCCACGATCTCCGTCACCTCGACGTCGAGCTCCTCGAACTCCTCGTCCGACAGCTCGAGCTTGCCGCGCAGCAACGTGATCGGGTCGCGCGTCTCCGCGAGCTTTCGCGCCTCGTCCTTGTCGCGGTAGACCTGTGGGTCGCCGATGTAGTGGCCGTGCAGCCGGACGCAGTCGAGGTGCACGAACACCGGGCCCTTGCCCGACCGCGCGTGGTCGAGCGCCTGGCGCGCGGTCTTGTACACGGCCTCGACGTCCTGTCCGTCGGCCTTCAGCGCCTTCATGCCGAACGCCTTCGCGCGGTCGGAGAGATCGCGGATCGGCGAGTGCTGCGACTCCGGCGTCGACTCCGCCCACTTGTTGTCCTCGAGCACGAACACGGCGGGCACCTTCCACAGCTGCGCGAGGTTGAGCGACTCGTGGAACGTCCCGATGTTCGTCGCGCCGTCGCCGAAGAACGCGAGCGCGACCCGCGGCTCTCCACGCATCTGGAACGCGAGCGCCGCGCCCGTGATGTGCGGCAGCCCGCCGCCGATGACGGCGTTCGCGCCCATGTTCCCGCGCTCGACGTCGTACAGGTGCATCGAGCCGCCGTAGCCGTGGGAGCAGCCCTCCGCCTTGCCGTACAGCTCGGCCATCAGTTCGTTCGGATGCGTGCCCTTGGCGAGCGTGTGCCCGTGCGCGCGGTGCGTCGAGGCGATGATGTCGCCGTCCTCGAGGGCGCGGCAGACGCCGACGGCGCTCGCCTCCTGTCCGATGGCGACGTGCAGGAAGCCGGGCAGCTCGCCGGCGCGGAAGCGCTCCTCCACCTTCTCCTCGAAGCGGCGGATGAGCAGCATCTCGCGCAGCACGTCGCGCAGGTCGCCCTTCGCGAGCGACGTCTTGGTCTCAACCTTTGCCACGGCGCGCAGTTTATGGTTCGTTCGATGGCACTCGTCGAGCAATGGACAGAGCTCCAAAGCGGCCTGGATCCGAGGTGGCACGACGCGCGAATGCTTCTCACGCTCGACGACGACGCGCAGGCCGAGCGCGCACTCGCGCTGCTCGGGCCGGCGGGACCGGGACGCTCGGGCCGCGAGATTCGCTTCTTCGCCCAGCGCACCGGCAGCGCGATCGGACCCGAAGCTGTGCGGCGGATGTTGCGGCGAATCGACGCGGAAGGCATCGCGGCGACGCTCGCGCTCGTTTCCTCGGACGAAGCGCCCGCCGAGCCGGTCGTCTCCCGGCCGACGCTCGCGGCGGAATGGGATGCGGTCGTCGCGACGCTCCCCGCGGACTGGAGCGATCTGCTGTGCGAGCTCGAGCTGACCTCGAGCGACCACATCGACCACGCGGCGCTGCTCACCGCGCCCCTCAATCCGTTTCAGAGCGGCCTCGGGAAGCCGGGCTTCCGCTTTCGCGTCGCGCGGACGTACGGCTACGGCGGATCGCCGGGAATGGCGCGCCGGTGCATGACCCGCCTCGACGAAGCCGGCATCCCCGGCGAGGTGCGCGTCGTGCGCGTTCTCTCCGACACGCATCCGGTCGGGACGCAGGGGCCGGTCTGGATGATCGGCGGCAAGACCGTCTGATGCCCGACCCCGTCGCCTGGACGATGGTCGAGCCGGGTTGGGAGGTCGTCGACGCGCACGGAGAGAAGCTCGGGACGGTGGAGCAGATCATCGGCGCTCACGACCTGGACATCTTCGACGGCCTTAGCGTCCGAAAGGGCGTCGACATCCTCTCGAGACCGAGGTACGTCTCTGCGGAGCAGGTGGGCCCGATCGAAGAAGGCACCGTGCACCTGACGATCGACGGCGATGCGTTCGCCGGGCTCGGCGAGTACGTCCCGCCGCGCACGGCCTAGGTGCCCGCGGTGCTGCGCTGGCTTCGCTCGGCGCTGCGCGGCGAGGTCTCGACTGCAGACCTCGAGTCGAGGCGCCGCGCCGGCGCGATCGCGTACTCGCTGGCGCAGGAGGCGGAGGGAGTCACGGAGACCGACCGCGGCGCGCGGCTGTTCAAGCTCTGCGCCTGGAACGCCTTCGCGCTGCAGACGATCGCGGACACCCTGATCGACTGCGACGCGCAAGACGATCCGGCGACCGCCGGTTACGTCCCGCGCTCCACGCTGCGGTACGCGACCGCATGCGTCGACCAGGTCCCGAGGTGGATCAACTGTGCGCGCGTCGTCCGCGACGATCCCGAAGCGCGGCTGGCGGCGCCGCTCCCCGCCTCCTTGCCGCCGTGGCGCTACGACGAGTCGACGACGCACGGCGAGCTGCACGGGCTGCGCACGGCATACGAGGCGCTCCAACCGCGGGTCGAGACCGGCCTCCAGTCGCTCGCCGCCGCGCAGGCAGTCGACGCACCGAGGCTCGGCCACATGCGCCGCATGCTCGCGGAGATGCGGAGCTCCGCCGAGTACGCCGAGGCGATCATGCGTCCGAACCTCGGCCCCGTCGACCGCGGGGAGGTGCGGGCGCGCCTGCTCCAGGCGCTGCGAAGCGCCTTCGCGCTGGGCCAGGTGCTCGTCCTGCCGACGCTGACCGACCTCGTGCAGACGCACAGCCCGGAGCCCGACGAGCCCTCCATCGCGGCGACGCTGTCCTGGCTCGACCTGGACTCGAATTGCCTCGTCCTCGACTGCACGGGTGAGCGCGTGGGATTCGTCCAGCGGGTCCGCGGCGACCGCACGACCGGCGAGCTGCAGGCGATCGAGGTCGGTGCCGGAGCGGAGCACGCGGATCTCGTCGTCCCGTCGGCTGCCGTCGCCGCGATACGGCCCGGCGAGGTCGTCCTGTCCGTCCGGCGCGACGAGCTCGCCCCGCGCGGCTGACTTCGATTACCGTCTGCCTCTCGTGGAAACGCTGAGCGCATGAACGCGGCAACCCAGGGCCTCTCCGGAGCGGCGCGGCGCGTCGCCGACCACGCCCGCTCGCTCGTCCAGCTCGAGCTGCGGTTGGCCGTCACCGAGGTCAAGCACAAGGTCGCGGCCCTCGCCGCCGGAATCGGGCTCGCCGCGGCAGCGGCCGTGCTCGGCCTCCTCGCGCTCCTGTTCGGGCTCGCCGCCGCGACGGCCGCGATCGCGACCGCGCTCTCGGTCTGGCTCTCGCTCCTCGTCATGTTCGGGGGCCTGCTCCTCGTGGCGGGGCTCCTCGGCGCGATCGGCATCGGGCTTCTCCGCAAGGGCGCGCCGCCGGTCCCGGAGCAGGCGCTCGCAGAAGCACGACTCACCACGGAGGCGTTGCGCAATGGCCACTGAGACCGAGATTCGGCAGGAGCTCGCCGGCGAGCGAGAACAGCTGACCGACGCGGTCGCGACGCTCCGCGAAGAGCTCGGCCATGTGGCCGAACGTGGCAAGAAGGTCGGAGCGGCGGTCGGCGCGGCGGCGGGCGCCGCTGCGGCGGCCAAGCTGTTGCTGCGCCTCCGGCGCCGCTAGATCAAGCCCGGAGCCCGGCGCCGAAGCGCTCGCGCAGCGAGTCGACGATCCGCCCGCGCACGACTGCGGCCTCCTCGTCGGTCAGGGTCCGCTCGGCGGATCCGAACGCGACCCGGAAGGCGAGCGAACGCTTACCCGCCCCGATCTGCTCGCCGCGGTACTCGTCGAAGACCGCGACCTCGCGGACCTCGGCGCCGCCGGCGTCGCGAATCGCAGCGATGAGCGCCGCCGCCGGGACGTCCTCGTCGACGATGAACGCGAGGTCCTGGAGCACGGACGGGAACGTGATGACGTCCTCGTACAGCACGCGCCCCGGCATGGCGGCCGCAAGCGCGGCGAGGTCGAGCTCGAACGCCGCCCATCCGTGACCGAGGGCGGGGTGCACCTCGCCGACCCATCCCTGCGGCAGCTTCGCCGTCTTGCCCGGGTGCAGGAGCGGATGCGAGCCCCGCTCGATCTTGGGCTCGATCTTCAACGCGCCGAGCAACGTGTCGACGACGCCCTTCGCGTCGGCGTACCCGCCCTCGACGACGCCGGCGATGCGCCAGTGCTCGTCCGGCAACTGCGCGCCCGTCGGGAGGTAGACGCGCGCGATCTCGAAGAGTGCGACGCCCTCGTTGCCGACCGAGCGGTTTCGATCCGCAACGGTGAGGAGGCTCGGCAGGAGCGTCGTCCGCAGGATCGACTGGTCGCTCGAGAGCGGAAGCGAGAGCCGCAACGCATCGGGGTCGGGATCCTGCCCCGTGAGGCTCGGCGTGTATGCCTCGGAGAGGCCGCACCCGGCGAGCACGTCCTCGATCGTGCGTCGCAGCTGCTGCTCCGGCGTGAGCCTTCCGATCGCGTCCCGGCGCGCCGGCAGCGTGAACGGGACGTCGTCGAGGACGAATCGCGCCACCTCCTCGATGACGTCGGCCTCGCGCGTCACGTCGCGCGAGCGCCACGTCGGCACGGTGACGGTGTCGCCGTCGACCTCGAACCCGAGCCGGCGCAGGATCCCGCGCTGCTCGTCGGCGGGGACCTCGAGCCCGACGAGCTCGCTCGTCCTCGCAGGTCGCAGCTCGACGCGGGGCCGTTCCGGCAGCTGTGCGTGCGCGTCCGTCTCCCCCACCCACCGCGCCCCGCTCGTGTCGACGATGAGCTGCGTCGCCAGCCGGGCGGCGTGCTCGGCGAGATACGGGTCGACGCCCTTCTCCCACCGGTTCGAGCCCTCGGTGCGCAGGCCGAGCCGCTCGGACGTGCGCAAGATCGTGACCGGCTCGAAGTTCGCAGCCTCGAGGAGGACGCTCGTCGTCTCCGGCGTGACCTCGGTCTCCTCACCGCCCATGATCGCGGCGAGCGCGATCGCGCGCTCCGCGTCCTTGATGACGAGGTCGCTCGACTCGAGCCTGCGCAGCTGCCCGTCGAGCGTGTGGACCTCCTCGCCGTCGTGCGCGCGCCGAACGCCGACCGTCCCCCCGCGCAACGACTCGTGGTCGAACGCGTGCAACGGGCTGCCGAGCGCGACCATCACGTAGTTGGTGACGTCGACGACGTTCGAGATCGGCCGCATGCCGGCAGCGAGGATACGCGCCTTCAGCCAGACGGGCGAGGGGCCGATGGCGACGTCCCGGAAGAGTCGGGCGAGGTAGCGCGGGCACCCGTCGAAGTCCTCGACGTCGACGGCGATCGTCTCGTCGCCCGCCCGGGGCGGGTCGACGCCCGGCCAGGGGGCGAGCGGCACGTCGAAGAGCGCTGCCACCTCGCGCGCGAGACCGTAGATCGAGAGCAGATCGGGCCGGTTCGGCGTCGTCTCGATGTCGAGCACTTCCTCGACGAGCGGGAGCACGTCGGCGAGCGGCGTCCCCGCCTCGAGCTCGTCGGCCAGGAGCATGATCCCGTCGTGGTCGGAGCCGAGGTCGACCTCGTCCTCGGCGAGGATCATCCCCTCCGACATCTTCCCGCGCAGCTCGCGGCGCTCGAGCGTGAGCCCGTTCGGGAGCGTCGCTCCGGGAAGCGCGACCGCGACGGTGGCGCCCGCCCCGAAGTTCCACGCCCCGCAGACGATCTGCTGCTCCCTGTCGCCGACGTCGACGACGGTAAGCTGGAGCCGGTCCGCATCCGGATGCTTCTCGGCGGAGAGCACCTTGCCCACGACGAAGCCGCTCGTCTCGGCCGGGCCGCGACGCACGATGCGCTCGACCCCGCACGTCGACACCGACAGTCGCGCCGCGATCTCCGCCGTCGTCGCGTCCGGGTCCGCGTACTCGCGGAGCCACGTCATCGGGACCTTCATCAGAACTGCCTCAGGAAGCGGAGGTCGCCGGCCCACAGGTCGCGGATGTCCGGCAGCTCGTGGCGCAGGATCGCCATGCGCTCCAGCCCCCAGCCGAACGCGAACCCCGACACCTCCTCCGGGTCGTAGCCGACGAAGCGGAGGACGTTCGGGTCGACCATCCCCGAGCCGCCGATCTCGATCCAGCCGGAGTGCTTGCACAGCGAGCAGCCGGCCCCGTCGCACTGAAAGCACGAGACCGCGACCTGGAGGGACGGCTCGGTGAAAGGGAAGAAATCGGTCGTGAAGCGCGCACGCCGGTCCTCGCCGAAGAGCGCGCGCAACAGCTGCAGGAGCGTGCCCTTCAGGTCGGCGAGGGTGATGCCGCGGTCGACGACGAGCCCCTCGACCTGGTGGAAGAAAGGAGAGTGCGTGGCGTCGGGGGTGTCGCGCCGGTACGTGCGGCCGAGCGAGACCATGTAGATCGGCGGCCGCCGGGCCTCCATCGTGTGGATCTGAGACGGCGACGTCTCCGTGCGCAGAAGCGTGTCCTCGCCGACGTAGAAGGAGTGGAGCGGCGAGCGCGTGATGTGGTTCGGCGCCATGTTGAGTGCGTCGAAGAGGTAGTGGGCGGTCTCGACCTCGCGGCCGTCGACGATCCCGTAGCCCATGCCGAGGAAGAGGTCCTCGACCTCGCGGCGGACCTGCGTGATCAGGTGGAGATGGCCGCGCGGGTGCGGCGTGCCGGGCAGGGTGACGTCGACGCGATCCTCGGCGATCGTCCGGTCGAGCTCGGCGCGCTCCAGCTCCGCCTGCCGGGTTGCGACGGCCTGCTCGATCGCCTCGCGGGCGGCGTTGAGCGTCATCCCGGACTCGCGGTCGCGCACGTCGCGGAGCGCGAGCTTCAACGCGCTCTTGCGCCCGAGATACGTGACCCGTGCGTCGTCGAGCTCGGAGACGGAGGTCGCGGACGCGATCGCGTCCAGCGCCTCTCGCTGCAGCGCGTGCGGGTCCACGGCGGCGACTGTATCTATATGCCGTGAGCTCTTACGACACGATCGCGGGGCTCTACGACGCGTGGAGCACGGGCGTCGTCGAGGACATCTCCTTCTACGTCGACGAAGCGCTCGCGTCCGGGGGACCGGTGGTCGAGCTCGGAGTGGGCACCGGCCGCATCGCCATCCCGACCGCCGGCGCCGGCGTGCACGTGATCGGCGTCGACTCCTCGGCCGGCATGCTCGAGGTCTGCGCCGAGCAGGCTCGCCTGGCCGGCGTCGCCGACCGGCTCGACCTGAGGCTCGGAGACCTCCGCCACCCGCCGGTCGAAGAGCGCGTGCCGCTCGTCACCTGCCCGTTCCGCGCCTACCTCCATCTCGGCTCGGATGCGGAGCGCCTCGATGCGCTCCGAGCTGCCCGCAGTCTGCTCCTCCCGGGCGGGCGACTCGTCTTCGACGTCTTCGCCCCGTCGAGCGAGGACATCGAGGAGACCCACGGCCTGTGGCTCGAGCGCGAGCCGGGCATCTTCGAGCGCGCGGACTGGGATCGCAGCGAGCAGACGCTGACGCTCTCCGTTCGCGGTGCGCGCGGCGAGTCGTCGATGACGTTGTGGTGGCTCGAGCCTCAACGCTGGCAGGCGCTGCTCGCCGAAGCCGGGTTCGCAGTCGACGCGTGCTACGGGTGGTTCGACCGCCGGCCGTACGCCGGCGGCGAAGACACGGTGTGGATCGGCCGCCGGAAGTGATGTGTGCAAATAGCGGACAATTTCGTTGTGGCGTCCCCTTGACCACGATGTGGTGACACCGTAGGTTTCCTCTTGCGCCAAGCGCGGAGCGGGACTAGGTCGAAACCCCGACCGAGCGGTTCTACGAGGAGGGGGCAACCCCGAGATCGAAAGGCCGGTTGGACGAGGTAGACGAAACCGCCACCGGCTTGGCGAATCTTTTGGTCCGGCCCCGGGAAACCGGGGCCGACCGCTTTTTGGGGCTTCAGCCGGCGCCTGCGGCGTTCGCGTTCACGGCGCCGGGAGCGTCTGGCCGATCTCGCTCACCGCGCCGTCGGCCGCGATCCGGAAGCCGGCCGAGGAGTTGTGCGGCGTGACGTAGAGATCCCCGGTCGGCGCGACCTGGTGGATCGCCACGAGGCCGTGCTGGTCGGCCAGCTCGGCGAGCGCAGCAGCCTGCGCGGCGCTGATCTCGATGACGCTCACGACGGTCCTCGTATGCCCGGAGCGACGGGGCCTACACAGCGCTGCGGCGGGAGCGCTCGTACAGCGCGACCGTTCCCGCCATCGCGACGTTCAGCGACTCGGCGCCGGAGCCGAGCGGGATCGTCGCCGTCGCGTCGCAGCGGGCGAGCACCGCTTCGGGCAGCCCCTCCCGCTCCGCGCCGAGGACGAAGACGACCTCTCCGCTCAGATCGACGTCGGCGAGCGGCTCACCACGGTGCGGGACGAGCGCGATCCGGCGCCCTGCGGCGGCGTCGAACTCGCAGGTCGGGACCCGGAAGATCGAGCCCATGGACGCGCGCAGCGCCTTCGGCCCCGTCGGGTCTGCGCAACCGGACGAGAACGCGATACCTGCGCCGAAGGCGTCCGCGGCACGGATGAGCGTCCCCACGTTCCCCGGGTCGGCGACGTGCCAGAGCGCGAGCGTCGCGGTCCGCGCACCATGCGGCAGATCCTCGCGCCGGTAGACGCCGATCACGCGCGGCGGGTGCGCGAGCTCCGAGACCTCCGCGAGCAGTGCAGGCTCGACGTCCTCGCCGGCAACGAGCAGCTCCACCGGCTCGATCCCCGACGCCGCCTCGACGAGATCCTCACCCTCGACGACGAAGAGGCCGAGCTTGTCGCGCCAGCGCCGGTCTCGGAGCTTGCGGACGAGCTTCAGCCTCTCGTTGTCGCGCGAGGTGATCAGACTTC
Organism: Gaiellaceae bacterium; assembly: GCA_036260475.1. Taxonomy (GTDB): domain Bacteria; phylum Actinomycetota; class Thermoleophilia; order Gaiellales; family Gaiellaceae; genus Palsa-739. The sequence continues at coordinate 28,586 of DATAMX010000012.1, forward strand.
GAGCGCGGCCTTCGCCTGCGCGGCGATGGCGCCGAACGCCGCGGGGTCGCTGACCGCGAGGTCGGCGAGGACCTTGCGGTCGAGCTCGATGCCGGCCTTCGAGCACCCGTTGACGAACTGGTTGTACGACAGCCCGTGCATGCGGGCAGCCGCATTGATGCGCGTGATCCAGAGCCGCCGGAACGTCCGCTTCTTGACCTTGCGGTCGCGGTACGCGTAGACGAGCGAGTGCTCGACCTGCTCCTTGGCGTAGCGGTAATGGGAGTTGTTGAACCCCCAGTACCCCTTCGCCTGCTCGAGGACCTTACGGCGCTTCTTCTGCGCGTGGACGGATCGCTTGACGCGCGGCATCAGTCGACCCCCAGCATCTTCCGCACCGCCTTCTCGTCGCTAGGCGCGACGAGCTGGTCCTGCCGGGCTCGCTTCCGACTCCCCGACTTCCGTTTGATCAGGTGGCCCGGCGGAGTCGTCCGGTGCCGCCGGCGGCGAAGCAGCTTCCCGGTTCCCGTCACCTTGAACCGCTTCTTCGCGGCGCTGCGTGTTTTCGTCTTCGGCATCTCGTCTCACTCCTGCATTCTTCGTTGGGCCCAGCACCATCACCATGTTGCGTCCGTCGAGGAGCGGCTGGGACTCGATCACCCCGATCTCCTTGACGTCGTCCGCAAGCCGGAGGAGCAGATCCCGACCGCGCTCCGGATGGGTCGTCTCTCGACCGCGGAACATGATCGTCACCTTCACCTTGGCGCGCTGGTTCAAAAACCGCTCGACGTGCCCCTTCTTGGTGTTGTAGTCGTGGATCCCGATCTTCGGGCGGAGCTTGATCTCCTTGACCTGTATCTGGCTCTGGTGCTTCCGAGCCTGCTTCGCCTTTTGCTCCTGCTCGTACTTGTACTTCCCGTAGTCCATGACCTTGCAGACCGGCGGGTCCGCCTGCGCCGCCACCTCGACGAGGTCGAGGTTCTTTGCATAGGCGTACTCGCGCGCCTCGTCGGAGGTCTTGATTCCGAGCTGGGCGCCGTCGTCGTCGATCAGACGGACACGGGGGACCCTGATGGCGTCGTTGATGCGCGTCGTGTCCCGGTTGCTGGGACGGACGGGCTCGATCGGCCGGCGCCTGGGCCTCAAAGACAGATCACCAAGTGGGGCTTACTCCTCCTCGTTTCGTTTCATGAACACAGAAAAGCCGCTGCATGCAGCGGCCCCGATCCTCGTCGCTTCCGACTCGGTTGAACCCCGCGCGGGCACGCCGGCCCGGGAGGTGAGGAACGGGTCCGCTCCTGCTTTTCAGAGCTACAGGGTAGCAAGCTTCGCGACGAAATCCGCAAGGCTGAGCGTTTCCTGCTCTCCGCCGTGGCCGCGGACGGCGAGGCTCTCCTCGCTCTCCCTGTCCCCGTAGACCACGACGAAGGGGACCTTCTCGAGCTCGGCGGAGCGGATTCGCTTCCCGATCGTCTCGGTCGGCTCCCCCACGTCCGCCCGGTAGCCGGCCTCGCGCAGCCGCAGCGCAACGGTCTGGGCGCCGTCGTGGTGGGCCACCCCCACCGGGAGGATCCGCACCTGCACGGGCGCGAGCCAGAAGGGGAAGTTGCCCGCGTAGTGCTCGATGAGGATGCCCATGAAGCGCTCGAGCGAGCCGAGCAGGGCGCGATGGATGACGACGGGATGATGCTCCTGGTTGTCGGCGCCCATGTAGGTGAGGCCGAAGCGCACCGGCATCTGGTAGTCGAGCTGGATCGTCCCCATCTGCCAGGAGCGGCCGAGCGAGTCGGTCATGTGCAGGTCGATCTTGGGCCCGTAGAAGGTTCCCTCGCCGGGTGAGATGACGTACTCCATCTCGTTCCGCTTCAAGGCCTCCTCGAGCGCGCCCTCGGCCCGGTCCCACTGCTCGTCCGTGCCGAGCCGCTTGTCCGGCCGCGTCGAGAGCTCGGCGCGCGGCTGCAGCCCGAACAGGTCGTAGAGGAACCGCGCGTAGTCGACCATCGCGTGGATCTCGTCCTGGATCTGCTCCTCCGTGACGAAGACGTGCGCGTCGTCCTGGGTGATGTGGCGCACCCGGAGCAGCCCGTGCAGCGTTCCGGCCAGCTCGTCGCGGTGCAGCGTCGACGACTCCGCGTAGCGGATCGGCAGGTCGCGGTACGACCGCAGGCCGGAGCCGAACAGCAGCATGTGGCCCGGACAGTTCATCGGCTTGAGCGCGAACTGCTTGTCCGACTCCTCCTTCGAGGAGACGAAGAAGATGTTCTCCGCGTAGTTCTCGTAGTGGCCCGAGGTCACGTACGTCTCGACGTCGTAGAGGAGCGGCGTCTTGACCTCGACGTAACCGCGGACGAGGTTCTCACGCCGGCGGAGATCCTCGAGCGCATTCCAGATCACCATCCCCTTGGGATGCCAGAACGGCGAGCCGGGCGAATGCTCGGAGAGATGGAAGAGGTCGAGCTGAGGGCCGATCCGGCGATGGTCGCGCTTCCGCGCTTCCTCGAGGCGCGCGAGGTACGCATCGAGATCCTTCTGGTCGTAGAAGGCGGTGCCGTAGATGCGGGTGAGCTGCGGCTTCGTCGAGTCGCCGCGCCAATACGCGCCGGCGAGCCCGGTGAGCTTCAACGCCTTGATCGGCTTCGAGTTCTGCAGGTGCGGACCGCGGCAGAGGTCCGTGAACTCCCCCTGCGTGTACAGGGAAATGTCGCCCTCGGCGGTGTCGACGAGCTCGAGCTTGTAGGGCTCGTTCTCGGCCGCGAACCGCGTGCGCGCCTCCTCGCGGGAAATCTCCTCCCGCGTCCACTCGCGACCCTCGGCGAGCTCGCGGTCGATCTCAGCCTGGATCCGCTCCAGGTCTTCCTCCCGGATCGCCTCCGGGAAGTCGAAGTCGTAGTAGAAGCCGTTCTCGATCGGCGGCCCGATGGCGACCTTCACTCCCGGGTAGAGACGACGGACCGCCTCTGCCAGGAGGTGCGCAGAGGAGTGCCGGAGGACGGCCAGCGCGTCCGGGTCGGCCTTGTCGCGGGTGGTGAGGATCTGGATCGGCTCCCCGTCCGCGAGCGGCCGGCGCAGGTCCTGGACGCGGCCGTCGGTGCGCACGAGCACCGCCTGCTCGGCGAGCTTGGGCCCGATCGCGCGCGCCGCGTCGAGTCCCGTCGCGCCGTCGGGAAGTTCAAGTTCGGTCTGGTCGGGAAGCAGGACCTTCATGCGGGACAAGGATATGCACCCTCGCGAGGACCACCGGAACGAGGAGAAGGACGAGTCCCCCGTGCCGGACCCGCAGGAGAACGACGCGACGGCCGAGGACGATCCGGAGGCCGACTGACCAAGGAGGGGTCATGCCCGACAAACGCCCGAGCGTGAAGAACGAGAAGCAGTACGAGAAGCTGAAGGAAAAGGGAATGTCGAAAGAGCGCGCGGCT
>DATAMX010000019.1:0-3157 GCA_036260475.1 Gaiellaceae bacterium
CGCATCGTCATCTTCGCCGCCGGCACGGGCAACCCGTTCTTCACCACCGACACCGCGGCGTCGCTGCGCGCCCTCGAGATCGGCGCGGACGCCATCCTCATGGCGAAGAACGGTGTCGCGGGCGTCTACGACGGCGACCCACGGGTCGATCCGAGCGCCGTGTTCCTCCCGCGGCTGACGCACCTCGAGGCGATCGAGCGCGGGCTGCGCGTCATGGACACGACGGCGCTCTCGCTCTGCATGGACAACAAGTTGACGATTCACGTGTTCGAGCTCGCCGACGGCAACATCGCGCGCGTCGTCGCCGGCGAGAAGGTCGGAACGGTCATCGAGACGCACTAGGAGGGCGAAGCAGCATGGCAACCGTCGACGAGCTGATCCAGGAAGCGCAGGAGCGGATGGGGAAGTCGGTCGAGCACTCTCGCGCCGAGTTCAACACCGTGCGGACCGGTCGTGCGTCGGCGTCGCTGCTCGACCGCATCGAGATCGACTACTACGGCACGAAGACGCCGTTGAAGCAGCTTGCGACCATCAGCGTGCCGGAGGCACGGATGCTCACCATCCAGCCGTTCGACCCGGGCTCGGTGCGAGCAATCGAGAAGGCGATCCAGGAGTCCGATCTCGGCCTCACGCCGTCGAACGACGGCAAGGTGATCCGGCTGCCGATCCCGCAGCTCACCGAGGAGCGCCGCAAGGATCTCGTCAAGGTGGTGCGCGGGCTCGCAGAAGGACACCGCGTCGCGGTCCGCGAGATCCGTCGCGACGCGATGCGGCATCTGAAGGAGCTCGTCGACAGCGGCGTCGTCGGAGCCGACGACGAGCATCGCGCGGAGGAGCGCGTGCAGAAGCTGACGGACGACCACACGAAGCAGATCGACGACCTGTTGCGGCACAAGGAAGCCGAGGTCATGGAGGTCTGACGGCCACCGACCTCCTCACCGAGATCCCACGCGCCGTCGCGATCGTCATGGACGGCAACGGCCGCTGGGCGTCCGCACGTGGACTCGACGTCGCGGAGGGGCACCGTGCCGGCTCGCGCGCGCTGCGGCCGGTGGTCGAGACGGCGATCGACGTCGGCGTCGCGTCGCTCGCGGTGTACGCGTTCTCGACGGAGAACTGGACGCGCTCCGAGGACGAGGTCGCGGCGCTCATGGCGATCTTCGGGGAGACGATCGACCGCGAGCTGCACGACCTGGCGGAGGAGGGCGTGCACACGAGGTTCGTCGGCCGCCGCGACCGCGCGCCCGAATGGCTTCTGGACAAGATGGAGGAGCTGGAGCGCGCGACCGACGCAGCGCGCCGGCTGCACCTCTGGATCGCCTTCGACTACGGCGGCCGCGCCGAGATCGTCGAGGCGGCGCGCCGGCTGGCGGCGGACGGCGGCCCGTTCGACGAAGAGGCGTTCGCGCGCCGGCTGTACGCGCCGGAGATGCCGGACCCCGATCTCGTCATCCGGACCTCGGGTGAGCTGCGGCTGTCGAACTTCCTCCTGTGGCAGTCCGCGTACTCGGAGTACGTCTTCACCGACACCCTGTGGCCCGACTTCGGGCCGGAGGAATTTCGCAGCGCGTTGGAGGACTACGCGCAGCGACGCCGCAGATTCGGCGGACGATGACCAATCTCATCTCCCGTCTCGTCGTGGGCATCGTCGGCCTGCCCGTCGTGCTGGGCCTCGTCTGGCTCGGCGGCTGGTGGCTGTACGTGCTCGTGCTTCTCGCGAGCCTCGTGGCCGTGCACGAGTTCGTGACCGTTTCGCGGCCGTTGCGCCCGCTCGCGCCCGCGATCTATCTCGGCGTCGCGCTGTCGCTCACGACGGCGCAGACGAGCGGCGTCGTGTGGATGGTCGGCGGCCTGCTCTCGACGTTCGTGTTCGCCTTCGGCGCCAGCGCGCTCGCGAAGACGCGCGCGCCGTCGACGGTGGCGATCGGCGCGACCATGCTCGGCGCCGCATGGATCGGCCTCGGCCTCGGCTACCTGATCGTGCTTCGCCACGTCGCCGCGCATGGACGCCTGCTCGCGTTCACGATCCTGCTCACGGTGTGGGCGGCCGACACGTTCGCCTACTTCGGCGGCCGTCTGCTCGGCCGGCACAAGCTCGCGCCGACGCTCTCGCCCGGGAAGACGTGGGAGGGCTTCGTGATCGGATCGCTCGCCGGCATCTTCGTCTCGTTCGTGGCGCTGTACGACACGCGGCACTCGTACCTGAGCGTCTGGCAGGCCGTCGTGCTCGGCCTCGTCGTCGTGCTGGCCGCCGTGGCAGGCGACCTGTTCGAGTCGATGCTGAAGCGCGACATGCAGGTCAAGGACACGGGACGGCTGCTCGGCGGGCACGGTGGCATCCTCGACCGGGTCGACGCGCTGCTCTTCGCCGGGCCGGCGGCGTACTACCTCGTGCTAGGGCTCGGGCACGCCTAGGCTCACAAGTAACGAGTTGTCACGTGCCTACACTGGGTCCGTGAAGCGGGTCGCCCTTCTCGGAGCCACGGGGTCGATCGGGCGCCAGGCGATCGAGATCGTCGAGGCTCATCCGGAGCTCGAGCTGTGCGCGGCCGCCTCCGGATCGTCGCTGCTGGACGACGTCGACGCGCCGCTCAAGCAGATCGGCGGCGACCTCACCGAGCTCCTCGACCGTGCACAGCCCGACGTCGTGCTCAACGCCGTCGTCGGCTTCGCCGGCGTGCACGCGACGCTGTGGGCGCTCGAGCAAGGCGTCGACCTCGCGCTCGCGAACAAGGAGAGCCTCGTCGCCGCGGGCGAGCTGGCGCTGGCGGCACAACGACGCGGCGGCGGTCGCCTCCTGCCCGTCGACAGCGAGCACTCGGCGCTCTTCCAGTGCCTCGAAGGTCGCGAGCCGGAGCAGGTCGACTCGCTCGTGCTCACCGGGTCCGGCGGGCCGTTCCGCGGCCGCACGCGCGAAGACCTGACGGCGGTGACGCCGGAGGAGGCGCTCGCGCATCCCACGTGGCGCATGGGGCCGAAGATCACCGTCGACTCCGCGACGCTCGCGAACAAGGGCCTCGAGCTGATCGAGGCGCACTTCCTCTTCGCGGTCCCGTACGACCGCATCGACGTCGTCCTGCAGCCGACCTCGATCGTGCACTCGCTCGTCCGCTTCCGCGACGGCGCGGCCCTCGCGCATCTCGGCTATCCCGACATG
>DATAMX010000072.1:0-8498 GCA_036260475.1 Gaiellaceae bacterium
GATCCAGCCGTAGCCGCCGGGGACGGACGCGATCTCGAGCACCATCGTGTGCGCGTAGCGCGCGTCGTGGGGGAAGTTCGCCTCGAGCGCGACCCCGTGCACGATGTCGGCGCCGAGGCCGAGCTGCTTCGCGCTCGTTCCGTTGCAGCCGTCGGCGCCGATGACGATGTCGGCATCGAGCTCGCGCGCGTCGGCCACCTTGACGCCTTCGCGCACCTCCGCGCCGGCATCCGCCGCGCGCTCGAGGAGGAAGTGGTCGAGCCGCCGGCGCTGCGTCATGTACGCAAGCGGCGCCCGCGCCCGCCGCTCGAACCGCGGACCGTAGTCGAGGCGGCACTCGAGGCGCTCGATCACGTCCTCGACGACGGGCTCGATCGAGAACGGAAGGAGGCGGGCAGCGCGCAGCGTGACGCCGCCGCCGCACGGCTTGTCGCGCGGAAAGCGCGACTTGTCGAGCAGGAGCACGCGCGCGCCCGCGCGCGCGAGGCGGTACGCCGCGGTCGAGCCGGCCGGCCCGGCTCCGATCACCGCCACGTCGTACCCGGCCATGGACGGAGGCTACAATCGGCGCCCCGGGGGTGTGCCCGAGCGGCCAAAGGGAACGGGCTGTAAACCCGTCGGCTCAGCCTACGGAGGTTCGAATCCTCCCGCCCCCATGTTTGTTCGGCGTCCGGCGCTAGGGCTGCTGAATCATCGCGATCGCCGTCTGGCCCGTGGCGACCGGGATCTGCGCGAGCAGCTTCCCGACTCGCGTCCACCAGGCCGACGTGATCGTTCCCGACGACGTGAACTTGACGTGGAACTCCGTTCCGACGCGCGGACGGATGAGCGCCGTCGGCGACGCGCCCGACTTCGTCTCGAAGAGCGCGCCGGTGGCTCCCGCCGGAACAGCCATCGGCCCGAGCGACTTCCCGCCGCGTATCCAGTACCCCTTGGCGATGACGCCGGTGGCCGGAACCATGTCGAGCTCGAGCTCGTCGGCGCCGATCGGCGCCGAGACGGAGCCCACCGTCTCGCCGGCGTTCGTGAACGTGATGGTCGCGCTCGTCGACACGCCCGGCTGCGACGTCGCGCCGGCCCAGGCCGGGAGCTTCGCGCCGAGCGGCGTGATGCAGCTGCGATAGACGGCCTTGGCCCTCGGCTTCGCGCCGAGCTGGAAGACGCCGCCCGGCTTCCCTTCGTAGAAGCTCGCCTCCTCCGTGCGGGGATGCGTCTTGAGGAACGTACAAACGTGCGAGACGAAGGAGGAGTCGTCCACCCCGAACAGGCCGAACTCGGGGATCGAGAACGGCCGGCCGTGCAAGACCGCGGCCTTGTAGGCAGCCTCGGTGGCCGTCCACGGCGCGGTGTCGCCCAGGCCCTCCTCGTAGATGTCGACGCCTTCGACGTCGACGTACGCGCGGCCGGGGTAGTAGCTCAACGCGGAGTTCGCGGCGATGCGCGGGCTCCCGCCTGCGAGCGGGTTCCAGATGATCCGCAAGCGCGGGAAGGGATTCGACGCGAGATCCTGCGAGACGCCGGGCATCCCGAGCGCCTTCAGCTTGGCGCTCACGGAGGCGGCGGAGCCGCCGTGGAGGATGAGGTAGATGCGCGCGAACGCCTTCTTGTAATCGGAGGTCGAATGGCCGGGCTTCGGCGCGCCGCTCGCGGTGAATGCCGACCAGAGGTTGCCGGCGTTGTTCATCTCCGCCATCGGGCGGATGTAGATCCCCTTGCCCCATTGCGCGATCGCCTGGTTGAGCCCGATGAGGTATGCGTCGCCGGTGCCGGCGGCGATCTGCTGCGGCGTGATCTGCTCCTTGCCGCTCGGTCCACCAGTGTTCAGATGGATCATCGGAATCGGGCCGAGCGTTCGGAACAGGCTGACGAAGGGCGATCCGTACGAGAGCCCCTGACCCCAGCCGAGGAAGGCGAGGTGCACCGTCGAGCTCTGACCGGACGCGGCCTGGAAGTTCGACTGGCTGCCGAGCACGCCGAGCAACGGCTTCGCCTGCGCCGGGGACGCGAATGCGAGCGCGCCGAGGCAGCCTGCGAGAAAGATCCCCCTCCGACCCACGGCACCCAGTGTGCCCCGAAAGGACGCGATTGCCTATGCCCCAAAAGGGCGCGATCGCCGAGGCGCCGATACGATGCGCGGTGCCAACCAGCCCTCTTAGCTCAGTTGGTAGAGCACCTCCATGGTAAGGAGGGGGTCGACGGTTCGAGTCCGTCAGAGGGCTTCACAAAAGGCCAGCAAATGGCCTTTTTCTTTTGGTCCAACAACGCTGGATCATCGCTGTGCGCCTCATCGACCTGTCCCCGAGACCTGTCCCCAACATCGCGGCCGCTGTCGGTACTTGGCATTAGCAGACGCTTGCGACACCACGGCGCACCTCCGTGATAAGGAAGTGCCCCGCAGTGACAGCGCGTCCCGCCTGGCGCTGCGCGACAACTCGGCCTAGGCTCGGGGTCTGGTCGACGACATTTCTCGGCAGCCCTTCGTTGGGCGCTCCGGAGAGCTTGAGGCTCTTCTGCGGATGGCTGCGCTGACAGCCGCCGGATCGCCGGCCGCCGGGGTCGTCGTTGCGGATCCGGGTCTTGGCAAGACACGCCTGCTCGACGAAACGGTTTCTCGCCTCGATCTGCCGTGCGTCCGGCTGCACGGCTACGAGCCGGCGCGGGAGATCCCGCTCAGCGCGACCGCCGGTCTGCTGCGCGAGTTCGCGCGGATGTCCGAGAACGGGAAGAGGCTCGACGGGCTGGTCTTCGGCGAGGGCGGTGGAGGCAGCGGCGTCGACGCGGTGCGAGTCTTCGAGGCGGCTTTTCGTTGCCTGGTCGAGTTCGGGCCAGCTGCCGTCGTGATCGACGATATCCAGTGGGCCGACGGCGAGTCGCTGGCGCTCCTCCACTACCTGCTCGCCGCCGCCGGGCCGGCCGACATCCCGCTGCTCGTGTTGTGTGCGAGCCGTCCTGGCGGAGCAGTTGCGTCGTTTGCTGCGGCGCTCGGGACACTGCTTTCCGACTATCGTCTCGAGACGGTGACGCTCGCGCCGCTCGGCCACGATGAGGGTGTCGAACTCGCCGTTCGCCTGACCCCGGGGCTGAGTGACGATGAGGCGGCGGCCGTTTGGGAGCAGGCGCAGGGTTCGCCGTTCTGGCTGCAGGTGCTCGCGGTTGGGGATCGCTCGGATGCGACGCCGGCGCGTGTGATCCGTGCGCGGTTCGCGGGGCTTGACGCCGACGCGGGCCAGTTGTTCGCGCTCCTCGTCGTGGCGGCCCACCCGCTCAGCGTCGCCGACGCCGCCCTGCTGCTTGCGTGGGACGAGGGGCGGGTCAGTCGCGCGTCGGTCGCCCTCGCCAACCGGGCGCTGGCCGTGCAGGAGGCGGGTGCGGTCCGGATCGCCCACGACCTCATCCGCGAGACCGTGGAAGGCGAGCTCGCAGCCGCGGACAAGCGACACCTCCACGAGCGGCTCGCGGCCTGGTTCGAGGCCGGGGCGGGAACCGACCTGCAGGGGCTGTCGCGCGCGCTCGAACATCGGCAAGCGGCTGGTTTGCCGACAGTCGAGCTTGCCCTGCAGATCCTCGGTTCGCCGCAGCGGCGGCTACTTGGTCGCGACGGTCTGGAGATGCTGGACGGGATCGCCGCGGAGGGGGCCGGCCCGGCCGGGCTGGCGTTGGCGCGAGGGGTAGCGGCTCTCGCGTCTGAGCTCGGCGAGTGGGCGCTTGCGCTGGATAGGTGGGCCACCCTCGCCGAGCGTCTGCCTGACGGCCACGGCCGAGCGCAGGCCGCGCTCGCGGCCGCGTACGCCGCGGTCAGGCTGGAACGCGCCGACGAGGCCTATCTGTTCGTGGAGCGCGCGCGAGTCCTTGCGCCGACAGAGCTTCAAGTCGCGATCGAAGCCGACCTGCGCGAGGGACAGGCCTTGCGCTGGCTCGAGAACCGCACCGCGGAGGCGCAGGCATTGACGGACCGGGCTGCTGCAGCAGCACAGCAGCTTGTCGAGCAGGCCGGCGGTGCGGACGCGCTTGGCGACGTGGAGCGTCGCCTCTATCTCGCGTCCTTACGCGCACAGGTCGACGCGGCGATCCGTGCAGGGGACGCCGACACCGTCGCACGCGCCGCCGACGAGATCACCCGCGCGGCCCGCGAACCAGCCGAAGCGCTCGCAGGCGTCTTCGACGGCATCTTCTCGCTGATCATGTTCGAAGGCTTGCCGCGCCCGGCGGAGCCGCGCGCAAGACGCGCCCTCGAGGAGTCCCGGCGACTGGTGCTGCCGGTCCTCGAGGTGGAGGCGTCGCACTGGCTCGGTTGGACGCTCCATTATCTTGGCCGGCTCGAGGAGGCCGAGACGGTGACGCGGCAAACCGTCGCCCTCGCGGAACGCGTCGGGTCGCCCGAGCGGTTCTCGCTCCCGAACCTGAAGGCGACGTCCTACAGCGTCTCGGCAAGCCGAGGTGATTGGCGCCGCTGGGTAGGCGAGATCGAGGGCCAGATCGGCGAGCTGCACGAGCCGCACTACCGGCTGAACGTGCGGATGATGCACCTGCCCTTGCTGGTGCGGTTCGCCCCACAGCCGACCGCGGCGCTCGACGACCTGCTCGCAGCGATGCAGGCGGATGCCGATGCTGCGGGTTGCGAGCGCTGCTGGCAGCAGTCCACCCTGTTCAGCGCCGAGGCCCGGTCGCGCGTCGGCGATCTCACGGGAGCGCGTGCCGCGCTTGCCGCGTGGGACGCGGCCCAGCCGCGGCCGCGTGCCGGCCCGGCCGCCCGCCGCGCGTATGTCGAGGCGCTCGTCGAGTCCGGCCTTCATCCGGAACAGAGCCTGCCGCTCTACGAGCAGGCGGCGGAACTGGCCGAGCGCGCCGGTCAACGCCTGATCTGGCTTTGGGTGCACCTCGACACAGCGGCGACGCTCGCAATCGTCGACCGCGAACAAGCGGTCGCAGCGTTCCGCTCCGCCGCTCGCGCCGCGGAGGAGATGGGCGCGCTCAGCGAGCGGCACCTCGCCGTGCAGCGATTGCGGACGCTCGGCGTGCGCACCTGGCGGCGCGGCCCGATGTCAGGCGACGGAGCGCTCACCGCGCGCGAGCGTGAGATCGCCTCGCTCGTGGCCGCCGGCGTGAGCAACCCTGAGATCGCGCAGAAGCTCTTCCTCTCACGCAAGACGGTCGAGCGGCACGTCTCGAACATCCTCCGCAAGATCGGGGCCAAGAACAGGACGGAACTCGCCTCGCGGCTCCGCGTCGAAGGCGCTGGCGCGGCGGATGCGGGAGCTCACCGATGATCGTTCCGCCCCCTACGCCGTAGCGTCGAGTCACGCCTGGTCGGACCGGCTCAGGCGTGAGAGGAGAAAGCGTGGGTGTGCTCGTCTTGCTGGTCGCGAACGAGAATCCGGCGGCGGAAGTCGGACCCGCCGCCGCGCAGGAACTGGCAGCGCTCGGCGTCACCAGCCTGTCGCTGCTTCGCGACGATCAGACAACAGCGGTCGCTCTCGAAGGCTGGGCCTTCGACGCCGACCGCTCGGCCGAGGCCGCTGCGCGCGCGGTCGCCGCCGACCCTGCTGCGGTCAGAGTGCTGCGCCCGATCGTCGAGTCGGCGCTCCACGCCGCCTCCAAGTCGCAAACAACAAGGAGGACAAAGTGAAGAGACTGCTGATCCTGGCGGCGACACTCGCTGCCGCCCTGAGCGTCGGCGTCGCCTCCTCCGGCGCAGCGCCGGAGACGCCCAACGGCTACTGCGGAGCCGCGAACATGCTCAACGCCTGGCCCGGCGGGGGCGCAAACGTCCCCAATGGCGGCGGCATGCAAAACGCGATGACAGTCAACAACGCCAACGGCAACAACGGCATGTTCGGCGCAGTCGGCGCCACCGCGTGCTGAGCGATCGGCGTACGAAGGAAGAGCGGCGATGAAGCGTCTGCTCGCACTCGGCGCGACCGCCGACCGGCAAGTCTGACGGATGGACTATGCCGGGGGCGGGAACACCTGCCCGCCCCCGGCGCGCATGGCGTGGCTGCGACGCATGGGGTGGTGAAGCGACTTAGCGCGCTGGCACCGCGACGTCCGCCCAGCGTCCACGGCCCGCTCGACCGCGAACATCGTCAGACCGTCCTCGCCGTCGCCGGCGATCGACTGGCTCGCGGCCGAGCGAGGTTGCCGCGATGCGATACTCGCCGCGTGGAGTTCACAAGTGACGGGCTGCCACGGGACGGCGTGCTGCGGCTTCGGGACGGCCGCGCCCTCGCGTATCGGGAGTGGGGCAACCCGGTCGGCGCACCCGTCGTCTTCGCCCACGGGACACCGGCCTCGCGTGTCTGGTGCCCTGACCCCCACCAGGACGCGACCCAGGCGAGTGCCGTCCGAGTGATATCCGTCGACCGCCCCGGCATCGGCGGGTCGGACGTCCAACTCGGACTCACCGTCGGTGGCTGGGCTTCCGACGTCGCCGAGCTGGCAGACGGGCTTGGCCTCGAGCGCTTCGGCGTAGTCGGCCTCTCCGCAGGCGGCCCGTGGGCGGCCGCGTGCGCGGCGTTGATCCCGGAACGCCTAACGGGTGTCGGAATCGCCTCGAGCCGAGCGCTGGCCCAGTTCAACCTGCGGGAGCGCCCGCAGGCGCTCGAGGAATTCGGCGAGGACGATCGCCACGCCTTCGATCTCGTGCGCGAGCTCGGCCCCGAGGACGCAGCGAAGAGTCTTGCCGCCGCCGACGAGGAGTGGGCGCGTGGGCTCTTCGAGCATCCCGAGAAATCTCTGGATGGCTTCGAGCCGCCGGAAGGCGACAAATGGTTCTTTGAAGACCCGCTTCAGGTCGAGCTGCTGCTCGAGGGCCGCCGCGAGTCGGCACGCCAAGGGGCGGTGGGCTTCGCCTGGGAGACCGTGGCGATCATGCAACCGTGGAGCTTTCGGCTGGCGGACATTTCGATCCCCGTACACCTGTGGCACGGAGGACAGGACGAACACGTCCCGCTGGCCACCCAGGAGTTCGCGGCCGAGACGATCCCCAACGCGCATCTCACCATCTGGCCGGACGCGGGTCACCGCGGCATGGCCAAGCACTGGCGCGAAGTCCTCGAAGCGGTCACAGCGGCGCGTTAGCGAGATACTCGAGCTCCGAACTCCTTACAGGGCAGCTTCCTAAGCAGCCGAAGGCAGGAAGTTGGCGAGCGCATCGGAAGCGTGGTGATCTTGTACCTGCGGCCGTAGCGGACGAGCAGAGGTTCATCGTCGCGATCAGCCGAGTGCAAAAACGCGATCACGTTGCGTCGACTACGAGCGTTTCGCGATTGTGCTTCGCGACCAACAAGTGGCGCGGACTCGACAGTGACGTCGGCGACCGCACGCACCATGAGCAGCCAAATGTCCGGACCGAAGATGACCTTGCTCGCGAGATGCAGGCGCCGACTCGGCACTCGATTCACTTGAGTGCACCGACGCTTCCTAACGACATACACCAAGGGAACTGGCGGGTTCTCCGGTCCTCTAAGACGCTTTCTTAGGGACAGGTCTTGGGGACAGGTTCTGGGTTCTTCGGGGAGGTTCTGGGAGCTTCGAGGCGGTGGTGCGAAGGGCAGAAGAACCAGCCGAGTTGCAGGAAGGCGCACTAATAAGCGCTGCTGCGGCGCCGTATAGCTGAAGCTCGAATCCTCCATGGTAAGGAGGGGGTCGACGGTTCGAGCCCGTCAGAGGGCTCTGCAAAAGCCCCGCACGCCGCGGGTTTCGCGATCAGACTCGTTTGCAGAGCGAGCACGGTGCGGTGGGTATGGAGCCGTTTATGGAGCTTTGCCGCTCGCGAGGGCGACCACCGGGCGACGCGTTGTCGATCAGGTCGCCGACGACGCTCTCGATGTTGGGCTCTCCTTGGACTCGGGTCGGCCCAGCGCCGTCCCTCGGTTGCCGAACTCGCGGGCGGCACAGGCTGGACAGAAGAGGGCACTTCATCTCTGCCATCGCCATCGAGGTCGACGAGGTGGCCCTGCCAACCCGCCGCGGTTCCGACAGCGCGGCACTCACAATCGCAACAGACGAGGTTCGAGGGAATCAGACCAAAGCAGGATCGCGGACAATGCCGGTCGCGACAAGTTGCCCCTTCAGGACAGGTGCACATTGACCGCGAATCCGCGATTGGACGACGCCGCGAGCCGCCGCGATCAGTCAAGGGCGAGTTGCGGCTTGGTGGAGTCCTCGGTTGCGACTCTCCGGGTGGCGGGTCTGCGCAGGCGGAGCACGAGGGCACCGACGATCAGGAGAAGTACGGCAGTGACGCGGAGATCGAGCCGTGCGCCCGATGCGAACGAAGTTTGGGTCGCGACGATGGCACCGAAGACGGCGACTCCGAGCGATCCGCCCAGCTGCCTCGCCGTGTTGAGCAGGCCGCTCGCTGTGCCTGCCCGGTCGGCGGCAACCTGGTTCAGGATCAGAGCGGTCAGCGGCGGGACGGTGAACGAGCCACCCACACCGATCGGCACCATCATCAGCGCGACTGCCCAGATCGGCGCGGATGTCGAGAGAAGCGAGAC
>DATAMX010000099.1:0-3162 GCA_036260475.1 Gaiellaceae bacterium
CGAGATGACGGAGGACCTGGCCTCCCTCGCTGCGGCGAAGGCGTCCCGCGAGGACATCGAGCGCGCGGCGCTCGCGACCGGCATGCGGACGATCTGGGATGACGGGCTCGCCAAGGTCGCCGCCGGGCTGACCTCGGTCGAAGAGCTCGCCCGCGTCTCCGTCTGACGCTCCGACGGGACGAGGCCGAGCCGGCTCTCCGCCTCGTCGACGAGCGTCGGATCGTTCTCTAGGCCGGCTGGCCGAGCGCGTACGGCGCCTGGCCGACGGCGTTGCGGCCGTCGACCGACGTGGCGCGCCGGAGCACGACGGCGAGGAGAGCGGCCAGCGCCACCGTCCACACGAGGTAGAACGCGCTCGCCGCGGTCCCGGCGAGGAAGCTGTTCGTGACGATCAGGCAGAGCGTCGCGGCGAGCGTCGCAGAAGGAAGATGGCGCCGCATCTTCACGTCCCAGGCGAGGAGCGCCAGCAGCAGCGGCAGGTGGTAGTAGTAGTTGTCCACCGGGTCGAGGACGCAGCGGACGAGGAACAGCAAGGCGAGGAGGGGCAATGCGTCGTCTGCCCGGAGCCCGCGCCGATAGGCGAGGGCCGTGAGCGGGAAGGCGGCCAGCACGATCGCCGGATGCGTCGAACGGGCGAGCCAGCCGGGGAGCGTCTGCCCGACGAGATACCACCAGCTCTGCACGAAGGTGTCGTTCGTCGCCGTGGCCGCGTGCTGCGACACCGACGCGAACCCGCTCGGATCGGCGAGCACCTGCGGCAAGGTGAGGAGCATCGCGAGGCCGGTCGCGGCGGCCGCGACGCGCCATCTGTACGGCCGCCCGACCGCGAGGACCGCGGGAGGAACGGCGATGATCGCCCATTGCTTCGTCGCGAGCGCGAGCCCGAGCAGCACCGCGGTGGCGACGGCGCGGCCGCGCATCGCCGCGACGACCGCGAGCACGCTCAACGCCGCACAGAGAACTTCCTCCGGATGTCCGAGCTCGACGGCGCTCGTGGCCGCGGGAGAGGCAACGGCGAGGAGGACGACGACGATCGAGACCGCCCCTCGCCTCGAGGCCGGAGCAAATGTCCGCAACAGGACGACGCCGAGCAGGCCGGCCGCGACGAGACAGGGAATCGCGCCGAGCCGGTAGCTGGCGAGGCTGCCGGCGCCGAACGCGTGGCCCGCCGCGACGAACGGCGCCCGGGCGAGGATCGCGATCGGCCCCATCAGCGGCTGCGGGTGCACCGTCAGCGCGCGCAGGACGTGGCCTCCGGCAAGCGCGTCGACCGCGCCGGCCGCGTCGTGGGGGTAGTCGCCGAGGCCTCCGCGGTACCAGCTCACGCCGATCGCGGTCAGAACGGCAAGAACGGTCAGGCCGACGACACCGCGTGGACGAGCGCGACCGGCCATGTCCCTACTCGGCGTAGACGTCGCAGCCGAGATACATGAGCGACTCGACCGCCTCCGTGACGAATGCCGTCGCCTGGTGGGCGTCGGCAAACGTGTACGGCCCCGGCTGGACGGGATCGCCGGAAGGGGGGTAGACCTCGGTCTCCACGACGCACGAATCGCCGTAGTCGATCGCGCGCAGGAGCGCGATCGAGCGACCCTCGCGCTTCGCGTGGCGCACGAAGAGCTCGCGCGTGGCGTGGTGGGGGCGAAGGAGGCTCACGCCCCGGATCCGGTGAGCGGCGGAGCCGTCACCGATGCGGCCGCGGCCTGGGCGACGACGTCGCGGTCCGTGAAGCCGTCGAGCCGCTCGACGAGGACCCCGGGCCGCCGGTAGATCAGGACCCCCGGTGCGGGCAGGAGCCCGCCGCCGGGAAGCGCGGAGGTCAGCGCCGCGGCGAGGGGGTTGTCGAGGAGGTTGATCCCGACGAACCCGACGCGGGCGTCCGCTGCGCCCGACTTCGCCTCGGCGTACGAGATGGCGTCGGTCGCGGACTGGGAATCGAAGACGGAGACGACGACGATGCGGTGCGACTCGAGCGCCTGGTCGATCGCCGTCGGCAGGCCGTTCTTCCCCACGACCGGGAGCTTCGCGGCGTGGACGACCTTGTGGACGGGCGCGCGGTGCGTCGGCGCGGCGGCCTTCGCCTTCGCAGCCGTCGTCGCCCTGTGACGGGGAGCTGCCGGGGTCGCCGTGGCCGGCGCCGGCGCCTTCGTGATCACGACCGGGGCGCTCGCGGACGGCTTCGGCTTGAGCATGAGCATCGCTATGCCGGCGACCGCGGCAACGACGGCCACGAGGGCGAGGATCTTGATCGGGCGGCTGACGGTCAGGTCCACGCTGTTCCTATCGGCATGCGCGGGGAGCCGCTTGACGGCTACGAGGCGTAGCAGTCGCCGTTTGCGCCGAGGTGCATCGTCGTGCCGGTGGTGATCGCTCCGCCGGCCCCGTGCTTGGCCCCGTAATACGGGCCGACGGTCGTGTAGATGCAGAAGTCGGTGGCGGTGGTCATGCCGGCAGCAGGCGCCCATCCGGCCGGGTCCCACGTGTACTTGCTGGACGAGATCGAGGGGTCGTACTTCGACTGCAGGATGGACATGACGTCGTGGCCGGCCCAGGTGTCGGCGTACCCGGTGTCGGCGTTCGTGCCGGTGTAGGACGCGTCGCTCCCGTTGTAGTCCGGGTCGCGCGACGGGGGAGAGCCCGCGTAGTTGTCGAACGCGTACCACTCGATGTCGGGGACGATCGCGTAGACGTTCGCCGAAGCGGCCGTCTTGTTCGCGTTGTCGCGGAAGCCGAGATACGACGGCGTCGCGACCGACGTCAGGATGCCGAGGATCGCGCTCACGACGAGCAGCTCGATGAGCGTCATGCCGCTCTCCTCGCGGGCCAGCCGTCTTCCAAGTGCGCGCAGCATCAGTTGGGGTAATCGACGGGCTAGTCGATGTCGGTGACCCTCGATCGAGGGACGTCGACCACGACACGGCCGGGTGCGGGATGGGAGGGAAACGAGAGAGGGCGCCGTTTCCGGCGCCCTCTGGGGTGGTGCGGGTGGGCGGCCGGTTAGGAGAGGGCGTTGCAGGCGTCGGCGCCGCCGGTGGCGGAGGTGCCGTTGACCTTGGTGACGGTCGCGACTGCGGCGGCCGGGGTGCTCTGGGTGATCTTGGTGCTGTCGCCGCCGACGTAGTAGGCGCCGTGGCCGACGGCCTCGTCGTCGGAGAGGCAGTA
>DATAMX010000051.1:0-61768 GCA_036260475.1 Gaiellaceae bacterium
CAGCATCCGCAGGTGGGCATGGTCCATGGCCACGTCGACGTCGTCGATTCCGCCGGCATGCCCCTGCCGGAACGCACCTCCGCGATGAGAGAGCTCTTCGGCGCCGCCCACCGCCCACGCGCGACCTACGCCTCGTACGCATTCGACTGCCGCTGCATGAGCTCGACGATCCTCGTGCCGCGGAGCGTCTTCGCCGCAGTCGGCCTCTACGACTGCGAGTTGCCGATCGAGGACTACGACTTCTACCTCCGGCTCGTCCTCGACTTCGACGTGCTGTTCCTCGACGGCCCGGCGCTGGCGAGGTACCGCGTCCACGACGAGAAGACCACCGACTGGGAGCTCGGCACCGGGCAGATCCGGACCGCCGAGAAGCATCTCGCCCTGCTCGACGCGCGCGACGACATTCCGGACGCGCGCGTCGCACGGCGGAACTTCCACCTCATGATCGCCCAGTCATCCCGTGTGCTCGGCGACCGCCGCCGGGCCCGGGCCGCCGCGCTCCGCGCGCTCTCCCTCGGCGAGCCCCGGGGCCTCCGCCTCGCGCGCTAAGCGTCCGAGCGCTAACAGATTCGTGACGGATCCGGGCTAGCGTTCCGGCGATGCCCAGGGGGACTGCACGCGGGCCCGCGGCGGCCCTCCTCGGCCTGGCTGCGATCGCGGCCATCCTCCTCTCCGCATCCGAGCCGGCCCGGGCGGCGACGCGCTGCCCGTGGATGAGCCCCGCGGCGACCCCGGCCGTGCGCGCGGCGAAGTTGCTGGCGGCCATGAGCCTCGACGACAAGCTCGCCCTCCTCACCGGCGTGGATCCGCACGCGGCGCTCAAGGTGGCCGACGGCCCGCTGTACGTCGGATACGTGCCCGGCAATCCATCGTTGTGCCTCCCGGCCTTGACGCTGAACGACGGCCCGGCGGGGATCGGCGACACCCAGGTCGGGACGACGTCCTTCCCCGCGCCCATCGCACAGGCGGCGACGTGGGACCCGGACCTCCAACGGTCGTTCGGCCAGGCGCTCGGCCGGGAGGCCCGGGACAAGGGGATCGACGTCGTGCTCGCCCCGGACGTGAACATCGCACGCGTGCCCCAGAACGGCCGCAACTTCGAGGCCTTCGGCGAGGACCCGTTCCTCGCCGGTCAGACAGCAGCGGCCGTGATCGACGGCATCCAGCAGAACCCCGTCATCGCAACGGTCAAGCACTTCGCGGTGAACAGCCAGGAGACGAACCGCTACTACGTGTCGTCGAACGTCGACGACCGGACGCTGCACGAGATCTACCTGCCCCCGTTCGCGGCGGCGGTCGGGCAGGCGCACGTCGGCGCGGTCATGTGCGCGTACGGGCTCGTCAACTCCGTCTTCTCGTGCCAGAACCAGCTGCTGCTCACGACCGTCCTCCGAAAGCAGTTCGGCTTCCGCGGCCTCGTCATGTCCGACTGGGGGGCGACCTGGTCGACGGTCGCGTCGGCGAACGCCGGCCTCGATCTCGAGATGCCGGGTGGCCAGTTCTTCGGCCCGGCGCTCGCGAGCGCGGTCGCCTCCGGCGCCGTCTCGACGGACCGGATCGACCGCATGGCCCGCCACATCCTCACGACGATGTTCCGGCTCGGCCTGTTCGAGCACCCGCCTCTTCCCCGCGACAGCGCCGCCTTCGCCGACGTCTCATCGAGCGGAGATCGACACATCGCGCTGAAGCTCGCCGAGGAGGGATCGGTTCTGTTGAAGAACGCGCCCGGGACGCTACCGCTCCACCTCGCGGCCGGGGAGAGCATCGCGGTCATCGGCGCTCCCGCCGGCTTCGGGGACATCGCGCCGTACATCGGCGGCCGCGGCAGCGCCGCCGTCGTACCGACCGATCCGGTGACGCCGCTCGAGGCGCTCACCGCACGGGCCGCGAAGGCCGGCGCGACCGTGGTGTCCGCGGACGGAAGCGATCCGGCCGCGGCAGCGGCGGTCGCCGCCGGCGCGAAGGTCGCCGTCGTCTTCGCGTACGACCAGGAAGCGGAAGGGCGCGACCGGACGACGCTCGCCCTCCCCGACAACCAGGACGAGCTCATCGCAGCGGTCGCGCAGGCCAACCCGCGCACGGTCGTCGTCCTCGACACGGGCGGGCCGGTGCTCATGCCCTGGCTCGACCAGGTCGACGGCGTCCTCGAGACGTGGTACGCAGGGCAGCAGGACGGCGACGCAGTCGCAGCGATCCTCTTCGGCGACGTCGACCCGAGCGGCAGGCTCCCCCAGACGTTCCCGGCGAGCGACACCTCCGTGCCCGCGTCGACGCCCGGGCAGTGGCCCGGCAGTGGCGAGGGCCAGGATGCCTTCTTCAGCGAGGGCCTCGAGGTCGGCTACCGCTGGTACGACGCGAACAAGGTCGTGCCCCTCTTCCCGTTCGGCTACGGGCTCTCGTACACGCGCTTCACCTACGAGCACCTGCACGTGCGGCGGACCGGGCCGACCGTCTCGGTGACGTTCACCGTCCGCAACGTCGGCAGTCGCAACGGTACGGAGACCCCGCAGCTGTACGTCGACGATCCCGCTGCCGCCGGCGAGCCGCCGAAGCAGCTGCAGGGATATCAGCGAGTGTTCCTGCGCCCGCACAAGAGCGCCCTCGTGACGATGACGCTCACGCGGCGCGCCTTCGCCTACTGGGACTCCTCGGCGCGGAAGTGGCGGGTCACGCCCGGCCTGTACCGCATCCTCGTCGGCAGCTCCTCACGCGACATCCGACTGCACGGCTTCCTGCGGAAGCCGTGAGTCCTCGTCCGCGGCGCCGTTCACGCCTCCTCGGTTGCGGGCGACGTCGATCGCCCGGCTCTCGCGGATGACCGTCACCTTCACCTGCCCCGGGTACTCGAGCTGGTCCTCGATCTCGCGCGCGATCTCGTGCGAGAGGAGCGCCGCCTCCTCGTCGCTCACGTCGCCGGGCGAGACGATGACGCGGATCTCTCGGCCCGCCTGCAGCGCGTACACCTTCTCGACGCCGGGCTTCGCCGCCGCCAGCTCCTCGAGGGACTCGAGCCGTTTGATGTAGTGCTCGAGGCTCTCGCCCCGCGCGCCCGGGCGAGACGCCGAGATCGCGTCCGCAGCGATGACGAGCACCGCCTCGACCGTCTGCGGCTGGATCTCGTAGTGGTGGGCCTCGATGGCGTGGACGACGCCCTGCTGCTCGCCGTAGCGCCGCGCGAGCTGCGCGGAGATGAGCGCGTGCGAGCCCTCCATCTCGTGGGTCATGGCCTTGCCCAGGTCGTGCAACATGGCTGCGCGCTTGGCCGTGCGGACGCTCGCGCCGAGCTCGGTCGCCATGATCCCCGTCAGGTGCACGACCTCGAGCGTGTGCTTGAGGACGTTCTGCCCGTAGCTCGTGCGGAAGCGCAGCCGGCCGAGGATCTTCTGCAGCTCCTCGTGGAAGGGGCCGCAGTTGGCCTCGAACACCGCCTGCTCACCCGCCTGGCGGACGATCTCCTCCAGCTCCGCCTTCGACTGGTAGTACGTCTCCTCGATGCGGGCCGGGTGGATGCGGCCGTCCTCGATGAGCTTCGTCAACGTCAGGCGCGCGATCTCGCGGCGCAGGCCGTCGAACGACGAGAGCACGACCGCGTGCGGCGTGTCGTCGATGATGAAGTCGACGCCGGTCAGGTGCTCGAGCGCGCGGATGTTGCGTCCCTCGCGGCCGATGATGCGCCCCTTCATGTCGTCGGACGGAAGCTCCACGACGGTGACGGTCGTCTCGGCGGCATGGCTCGCAGCGACGCGCTGCAGCGCGTCGGCGACGAGGTTGCGAGCACGACGCTTCGACTCGGCCCGGGCCTCCTCCTCGAGCATGCGCACCCGCCGCGCGAGGTCGTGGCGCGCGAGCTCCTCGCCGCGCTGGAGCAGCTGCGCCTTCGCTTCCTGCAGCGTCATCCCGGAGATGCGCTCGAGCGCGGCCTGCTGTGCGCGTTTCGCCTCCTTCAGCTCCTCCTGGAGCGCACGCAGGTGCACCTCGCGGTCGGCGATCCCCTGATCGCGCCGCGCGACCTCGACGAGCTTGCGCTCGACGTCCTCCTCCTTCGCGAGCACGCGCTCTTCGATCTTCACGACCGCCTGCCGGCGGTCGGCAAGCTCTGCGTCGATCTCGGCGCGCAGCTTGACCGCCTGCTCGCGCGCCTCGATGTGCGCCTCCCGACGCACGGCCTCGGCCTCGCGCTCGGCGTCCTCGACGAGCGTGCGTCCGAGACGGCGCGCCTTCCCCACCCCCGTCGCGCCGAACACCTGCACCGCGAGCAGCGCGAGGATCGCTCCTCCGACGACTCCGGCGGCGACTCCGATCGCGATCAGCACGGGCGGCTCCTCGCTCAGGTGGAGATGAATTGTCCGCGCCATCCGCCGTCGCCGACAGGCGGGGTCTCCCGAAGTCGCTCAGCTGCCAACGCGCACGATCGTGCGCGCACCCACCGGGTCGCTGCTCCTACAGCTTCAGCAGCCTCCGGTGATTCGAGCCGGTTGTGAAGTCGATTCTCACAGCGTGGGATGCGTTTCGGAAAAAGCCCGTATGCAGGAAAAAGTCAGATGGAACGTGGCACGATCGTAGCGCCGATCACGTGTCGGGCGCAACCTCGAAGCCGCGGGCCGCGAGCCATCGTGCTGAGCGCCCCGCCGCCAGGAGCGCGCGGGCCCGCTCAGCCTCCGGTGCCAGCCCCCCGAGGGCCTCCTCGAGCGCCTCGCCCGCGAAGCCCTCCTCCTCGAGCGTGAACCGAATGGCCGCGTCGCCGTAGCCGCGGCCGGCGAGCCCCGCTGCCCGCGCCGCCGCCGCGCGCGCGTCGTCGATGATGCCGCTCCGCGCAAGCGTCCCGATCGCGTCCTCGGCCGCCCGGCCGGGAACGCCTGCGGCCGCCAGCCGCCGGCGGACGGCCGCCTGCGAGCGGTCGCGATGCTCCAACGCCCGCGCCGCCCGGGCGAGGGCACCGGACAGCCGCAGCTCGCGGGCGAGGGTGCGCGCCGTCGCGCGGTCGAGCGCACGGCCGACGAGCAGCCCGCTGCGCACGACCGCGTCGGCGGGCAGCGTCCGCCACGGCGCGCCGTCGAGCTCGACGTCCACGCGACCGCGCGGACGCTCCCGGAGCGCCGTGACGACCGTCACTTGGAGCCCTCTCAGGCCGAAACGGGCTCGGCCGCTTCCTCGGTCGCGACCTGCGCCTTCGGAGGCTTCTTCCCGTTCGTCGACGGCTCCTCCACCACCGGCAGGAGTCGCGCGGACACGATCTGCTCCGGCCCCAGGTCGATCTGGATCCGCTGCAGGATCTGCTGCGTCACGTCGGGATGCTCGCGCAGGAACGCGGTCGCGTTCTGCCGGCCCTGGCCGAGGCGCTCGTCGCCGAAGCTGAAGTACGAGCCCGACTTCGTCACGACCTTCCGCTCGATTCCGGTATCGAGAACGGTGCCCTCCCACGAGATGCCCGAGCCGTAGATGATGTCGAACTCCGCCTGCTTGAACGGTGGCGCGACCTTGTTCTTCACGACCTTCACGCGCACGCGGTTGCCGTACGCCTCGACGCCTTCCTTCAGCGTCTCGATACGACGGATGTCGAGCCGCACGGAGGAATAGAACTTCAACGCCCGGCCGCCCGGCGTCGTCTCCGGGTTGCCGAACATGACGCCGATCTTCTCGCGCAGCTGGTTCGTGAACAGGCAGATGGTGTCGGTGCGGTTGAGCGTGCCCGCGAGCTTGCGCAGCGCCTGGCTCATGAGCCGTGCCTGCAGGCCGACGTGCGAGTCGCCCATCTCGCCTTCGATCTCCGCCTTCGGCGTCAGCGCAGCGACCGAGTCGATGGCGACCACGTCGAGCGCGCCGGAGCGGATGAGCAGCTCGGTGATCTCGAGCGCCTGCTCGCCCGTGTCGGGCTGGGAGACGAGGAGGTCGTCGATGTTCACGCCGATCCGCTTCGCGTACGCTGGGTCCATCGCGTGCTCGGCGTCGATGAAGGCGCAGATGCCCCCACGGCGCTGCGCCTCGGCGATGACGTGGTAGACGAGCGTCGTCTTGCCCGACGACTCCGGGCCAAAGACCTCGACGATGCGGCCGCGGGGCAAGCCGCCGATGCCGAGCGCGAGATCGAGCGCGAGCGAGCCGGTCGAGACCGCGCCGACGGACACCGCCGCGCGGTCGTTCATCTTCATGACCGAGCCCTTGCCGAACTGGCGCTCGATCTGGCCGAGCGCGACGTCGAGTGCTTCGTTCTTGTCCACCTTCATCGACCTCCTAGGGCAACTGACGCGAGAACCTCGTACTCCGCCCCGCTCGGACGTAGCCGGGACAGATAAGCAGAGGCGTCGGACGGAATCAGAACATATGTTCCCATGTTCCCGAGCTCCGGCCGGAGTCCTGCGCGCTCCCGAAAACGGCCCACCGTGAGGTGCGGAAGCCACGGCCGCGCCTCGCGCCGGTAGACGCCCAGCCGCTCCAGGCGCTCCTGGAGGTCGGCGGCGAGAAGCCCTGCGCGGCCGCCCTCGTCCTCGCAGACGAGCATGGCCACGCTGCGCGTCTCGCGATAGCGGACCGGTGTGAGCCGGATCTCGTCGGTCACGCCCGCGGCCGCCTCGCGGAGCGCCTCGACGATCGCCGGCAGCTCGCCGGCGGACCGATGCCCGAGAAACGCCAAGGTGAGATGGAGGTGCCCGCGCGGGACGACGCGCATGCGCTCGAGATGCGCGTTCTGCCACGCCTCGACGGCGTCGAGCGCCGGCTCGGGGAGCCGCAGGCCGAGGAAGAGCCGAAGCCGTTCATCCCGAGCATGTTCGCCCGTCAAGGGTGCCTGCTCCTCGACGACTTCCACACGCCGTCAGCCCAGCGGGATCCTTCCGGCGTTCGCCGCGAGCCAGGCGTCGAAGTCCTGCAGCTCCGGGTTGAGCGTGCGCGCGTAGTCGAGGTCGCGCGGACCGACGTACTCGGCCTCGAAGTCGCGCTTGAACTGGAACATGTTGCCGACCTCGTCGGCGCCGGGGAAGCCGAAGCTCCGGAAGACGTCCGCGTCGACGGCGTTGTAGCGCACGTCCTCGCCGATCGCGCGGCCCATCTTCTCCGCGAGCTCGGCGCCGGCCAGATGCTCGCCCGCGATCGAGATCGTCTTGCCGACCAGCTCGTCGCCGCGGGCGAAGATCCCGTACGCCGTCTTGCCGATGTCCTCGGCGGCCATGCCCGGAAGGCGCGATGTCCCCAGCGGGAACGTGATCGCGAGCACGCCGTCCTCGCCGCGCACCGGACCGAGCCCGAAGTAGATGAAGTTCTCCCAGTAGAACGCCGTCCGGAGGAACGTCGTCGGCACCCCGGCCTCGCGGAACGCCGCGTCGGCCTCCTCCTTGCCGTCGAAGTGCGGCACCTTGTACCTGCCCTGCAAGGTCGGCATGCGGTCGTCGGTGACGAACCGGCGCGTGTCCTCGAGCGTCGACCAGACGACATGTCGGACGCCGGCCGCCTTCGCGGCGGCCGCCATGTTGCGCGCTTGCGCCATCTCGTGCTCGGGCGAGTAGTCGACCCAGAAGAACGTGACGCAGAACGCGCCGTGGCAGCCGGCGAAGGCTCGCTCGAGGCTCGCCTCGTCGTCGGCGTCGGCCTGCACGACCTCGACGTTCGGAAGCGCCGCGAGAGCCTTCGCGGCATCCGAGCTCGGGTCGCGCGTGATCGCGCGCGCGCTGAAGCCGCCGTCGGGATGCGCGGCGATCGCGCGCACGACGCCGCCCCCCTGGGCGCCGGTCGCGCCGACGACGGCGATGATCTTGCGGTCAGACATGAGGGTCCTCCTCGATGGGCGCGGTCACATGCAGAGCCAGCCGCCGTCGACGGCGAGATTGATGCCGTTGATCGCACGGTTCTCCAACAGGAAGCGCGACGCGTCGACGACCTCGGCCATCGTCACGAGCCGGCCCGTCGGGGTCCGGGAGACGAGTGCCTGGAAGCGCTCCTCCGGCATGTCCCGCCATTGCGGGCTGTCGCCGACGATTGCCGGATGGAGAGCGTTCACGCGCCGAGGCGCGAGCTCGATCACGAGCGTGCGCACGAGGCCGGTCACCGCGCCGTTCACGGTCGTGACCGTGGTCGAGCCGGGATAGGGCCGGTCGCGGGCGAGGCCGCCGTAGATGAGGACGGCCGAGTCGCCGTCCATGCGCGGCAGCAGCGCGTGGATCGTCTCGGTGTAGCCGACCACCTTGAGCGTCACGAGGCGCATCGCCGCGGCGATGTCGTAGTCCTTCACCGTGTTGCTGTCGCGCTCGATCGCGGCGAGGACGAGGAACTCGACGTCGCCGACGTCAGAGAGACGGTCGCCGACGGTCTCCGGATCGGCCAGATCGAGGCCGAGGCCGCGCGTCGCGCCGCCGATCTCCGTCGCGCACGCGGCCGCGGCGGCAGCGTCGCGTCCGGTGATCACGACGTCGCGGCCCCGACCCGCGTAGAACTGCGCGAGCTCGCGGCCGAGGCCGCGCGTCCCCCCGACGATGACGACGCTCCCGCCCGCCATGCGCTAGTGCGCGGCCACCTTCTCCGAGCACCAGTCGGGCAGAAGCCCACCCTGCGACAGGATGTGGTTGCGCGACTCCTCGAGCCTCTGGATGACCGACTTCATGTCGACGCCCACGAGCTTCCCGCCGCGCTTCACCGCGTTCCCGGCGACGAAGACGGAGTCGACGTTCGACGTGTCGGCGTACGTGACGATGGTCGCCTTCGGATCGAGCACCGGCGCCGTGTTGATGACGTCGGTCCTGAGCAGGACGATGTCCGCCTGCTTGCCCGGCGCAAGCGAGCCGACCCTGTCCTCGAGCCCGATCGAGCGCGCGCCGTCGATGGTCGCGAACTCGAGCACGTCGGTGTGCGTGAGCGTCGGCGCGAACGCGACGTCGGGCGTGTCGGTGAACTCGAGGATCCGGTCGTAGGCGAGCGCCGTCCGCATCTGGGTGAACATCTCGCCGGGGACGCTCGACACGACGTCGACGCTGAGGGACGGACGAACGCCGCGCGCGAGCATCTTCCCGGTCGGCGGCGGCCCGTGACCCATGAGCATCTCGACGTACGGGGCGATGCACGCCTTTCCGCCCGTCTCGGCGATCCAGTCGAGCTCCTGGTCGGTCAGATCGGTCATGTGGATGTAGCAGACGTCCGGCCCCATGAGACCGAGGTCGTGCATGTCCTTCACCGGCTCGTAGTGGAGCGTGTGGAGGCGCATCCCGACGTGCACGCTGATGAGGATCCCGAGCTCGCGCGCGAGCGCCCAGTCGTGCTTCGCGACGTCGAAGTTCACGTTGCCGGGCTGGCGGGCCGCCATGGCGAGGGTGAGCAGGCCGTCGTCCGATGAGAAGTACGTGTCGCGGATCCGGCGGATGTCCGCCGGGTGCTCGAGCTCGCTGAACATCCACCACTCCCCGCCCGTGGGCATGCCGTGGGCGTAGACGGCGCGGATGCCCGCATCCTTCAGCCCCTGGATCGCCGCGTCGGCGTGATCGGGCGTGTTGTTGATGTGCGACCAGTCGAGGAGCGTCGTGACGCCCGCGTTCAGCGCCTCGAGCGAGCCGGCGTAATCGCCGATGTGGACGTCCTGCGGGCGGTAGAAGCCGCCGACCTGGCCGAGCATGACCGCGAAGTAGTGGTCGAGCGTGCACGACGGGAGGACGCCGCGGACCGGCGTCTGCCACGTGTGCCGGTGGGTGTCGACGAAGCCCGGCATCACGATCGTCCCGGTCGCGTCCACCTGCTCCGCGTCCGAGACCCCGAGATCCCGCCCGATGTCGACGATCTTGCCGTCCTCGACGAGAACCTCGCCGTTCGGGATGTCGCCGATCTCCGGGTCCATCGAAACGACGAAGCCGTTACGGATCAGCAGCTTCGAGCTCATGCGTACTCCTTGCCGTTCGGACAGAAACCGTTGCGGGGCTCGTCCCCGCCGCCTGTACAGCGACCATAAACGGTTGCGCGGCGCGGCGTCAACGTCCCGCCAGGTCACGGGGAGGAATTGTTAAGCCATCATTGACACTGTTCGCCCTACCTGCTCAAAATGTCTCGTGGCCGCGGCCAGCTCTTCATCGCCGCCTCCCGTTGGACGACTCGCGGGCAGCGCCGGCAGACGGCTCGTCACCAGCGCGGTCCTCGCCGCCAGGTTTCTGCCCGTCTGGCTCGCGACCGGCGCTCTCGTCGTCGTGGCCGCGATCGTCGCGCCGGACGCTCTCGGAAGCACGTCGTGGTCGTTCGTCCTGCCGTCGGCGACAGTGCTCGCGCTCGCAGCGGTCGGCCAGATGCTCGTCGTCATGCACGGCGGCATCGACCTGTCCACGCCCGGTGTCGTCTCCTTCGGCGGGAACCTCGTCGCCGGTGTCGGCGCGGGCGCCGACCACAGGCTCCCGATCGCGATCCTCGCGGCGCTCGGCGTCGGCGTGGCCGTCGGGCTCGTCAACGGCATCCTCGTGGGCGTTCTGCGGCTGAACCCGCTCATCGTCACGCTCGCGGTCGGGCAGGTCGTCCTGGCGTGGAGCAGCAAGTACTCGCGCGACGTCGTGACGAACCAGCCCAACGTCCCGAGCGGGCTCGCGTCGTGGGCGCGCGACAAGCAGCTCGGGGTCAGCAACGTCTTCTGGACCGGGCTCGTCGTTGCGCTCCTCGTCGCGCTCGTCATCCGGTACACGGTCCTTGGACGCCGCTTCCAGGCGGTGGGCGCGAACCCGCGGGCAGCCTGGATGGCGGGGTTGCACGTGCGCACGCACGTCGTGCTGGCCTACACCGCGGCGGGCACGCTCTACGCGCTCGGCGCCGTGCTTCTCGCGGGCGTGAGCATCAGCATCGACCCGGCGTTCGGCTCGGCCTACCTGCTTGCTCCGATCGCCGCGGTGGTCATCGCCGGGGCGTCGCTCGCGGGTGGTCTCGCCAGTGCGACGTCCACGTGGCTCGCGGCGCTCGCGCTCACGTTGCTGACGCAGATGCTCGTGATCATGGGCCTCTCGGCGGCGATGCAATACGTCGTCTTCGGCGCCGCGATCCTCGCGGGGATGGTCGTCTCGGGAGATCGCGTCGCCGCGGTGCTCAGCCGCGGGTTGCGACTGGTCACGCCACCGCCGCAAGAGGCGACGAGCGGCGGTTAGGGCGGGCAGAGAGCTACTGCAGGTCGAAGGAGGGTCAACGATGCACCGACGGAAGGAGTCACAGATGCGACGGAAGCGCCAGCTGGTTGCGGTGCTGATGCTCGCGGCGACGGCGGCGATCGCACTCGTCACAGCCGCCAGTGGTACCGCGGGTGGCAGGCAATCGGCAGCGTCCGGCCCCTCGGGTGTGGGGACGGGAGGCCCGATGGTCGGAAGCGGCGGCGGATTCGGCGAGACGTACACGGCGCCGAAGGGCACGCTCACGCACGCTCTCTTCCAGGCGAGCCTGCTGCCGGCGAACAAGACGGCCAGGAACATCTCCCTGGCTGCGTACGGGCGCGTGACGAAGAACGTCAACTACGCGCTCGCGCTCAAGTGCTGGAAGAACAACGGCTGCAGCACCGGCTCGGGCGGCAAGCTCACCGTGGCCTACGTCGAGGGCTTCGGCGAGAACACGTACCGCCAGATGTCGAAGATGGAATTCATCCTCCAGGCGCTCACGTATCCCCAGATCGGCAAGATCATCTACCGGAGCGCTCACTCCGACCTCAACCAGGCGATCGCGGACTTCAAGTCGGTGATCGCGCAGCACGTGAGCGCGATCGTCACCTACCCCGACTTCGGCGACGCGATGATCCCGGTCTTCCAGCAGGCCACGAAGGCGGGCATTCCCGTCTCGACGTATGCGTGGGGCTACGTATCCGGGCCGGGCTCGAACTACACGACGGTCGTCGGCGAGGACACGTGCAAGCTCGGCCAGGCGTTCGCGAACGTCATGAACACGAAGGTCAAGTCCGGCAACATCGCCTTCATGGGCGGCTTCCCCGGCAACCCGCTCTCCGCCGGCTGGCAGAAGTGCGAGCAGGCCGCGCTGAACAGCTCGATCAACGTCGTCGCGAACGACCCGACGAACTGGGATCCGTCGAAGGTGCAGGGCATCGTCGCCGGCATCCTCGCGAAGTACCCCGATCTCAAGGGTCTGAGCTACGAGGACGCGCTCTTCATGTCGCAGGGCGGCTACGCGGCCTACCAGGCCGCGAACATCCCCTACAACGGCGTGTTCACGTACAGGACGGACGAGGCCGGGATGGGCTGCCTCGCCGACAAGCTGAAGAACCCGAACCTCCAGATCTACTACTACTCGGCGGGCAACGCGCAGATCCGCGTCGCTCTGACGGCGGACATGATGAAGCTCGCCGGAGCGAAGATCCCGCCGACGATCGTGTACCCGATCCAGCTGCAGCAGCAGTCGAAGCGGGACATGTGCCTCAAGGGATATCCGGCGACCGCCTCCGGCACGTCGCTCATCCCGTTGAGCCTTCTCCACCAGATGTACCCCTAGGAGGAATGCGCACGAGCTGATTCCGATGTCGAGTCCCGGGCCCGTGAGCCCCGACGTTCTGGCCGTTCGCGGGCTGTCGAAGGCGTTCGGAGCGGTGCAAGCGCTTCGAGACGTCAGCGTCGACTGTCGCGCCGGCGAGATCCATGCCCTCGTCGGGGAGAACGGGTCCGGGAAATCGACATTGCTCGGCATCGCAAGCGGATTCCTCGCGCCCGACGAGGGAACCGTCGAGATCGCCGGGGCCCGCCTCGCCCGCCACTCGCCCGCGGCCGCGCGCCGGCTCGGGCTCGGCATCGCCTATCAGGACTATTCCCACGTTCTCGACCTGTCGGTGGCCGAGAACGTCTACCTCTCGGTGCCGGCCGACGAGCGCCCGCCGTACGGACAGATGCAGAGCTGGGCCGAGGAGACGCTCGCGACGTTCGACCTCGACCTGGCCGTCACGGCGGCGACCGGCTCCCTCTCGCTCGCGCAGCGGCAGCTGCTCGAGGTCGTCAAGGCCCTGCTGACCCGCCCGAAGGCCCTGCTCCTCGACGAGCCGACGACGGCACTCGGCCCCGAGGCGGTGGAGAAGTTCCACGCGCTCGTGCTCGAACAGGCCCAGGCGGGCGTCGGCATCGTGTACGTCAGCCACCGCCTGCCCGAGGTGCTCGCGGTCGCCGACCGTGTCACGGTGCTCCGCGACGGGGTCAGCCAGGGGACGTTCCCCGCGTCGTCGGTCTCCGAGAGCGGCATCGTCGCGCTCATGATCGGCCGTCCGCTCGAGGTCGCGTTTCCGGACCGGCACGGGCCGGGCGCGGACACCGAGGCGCTGCTCGCGGTCGCCGGCCTGCGCGGCGAGCGCTTCGGCCCCATCGACCTCACCGTCAAGAAGGGCGAGATCCTCGGCATCGCGGGCGCCGAGGGCAACGGCCAGGTGCAGTTTCTCCGCGCGCTCGCCGGCATCGAGCGTTCCTCCGGCAGCGCTTCCTGCGACGGCGAGCGGCTCGACACACGCTCGCCGCTCGGGCCGCTCCGCGCCGGCGTGGTCCTGCTCAGCGGCGACCGTCGCGGCGAGGCGCTCTTCCCCGTGCTGAGCGTGCGCGCGAACGCGACGGTGCAGGTGCTCGGACGCCTCGCACGTCTCGGCGTCGTCGGGCGCCGGCGTGAGCGGAGCGCGATCGGAGAGCTCACCGGCCGGCTGCGCGTTCGAATGGGATCGGCAGAGCAGCCGATCAGCTCCCTCTCCGGCGGCAACCAGCAAAAGGTCTCGCTCATGCGACCGTTCCTGCGCGGCGACGTCAAGGTGATCCTCGCCGAGGAGCCGACGCAGGGAGTCGACGTCGGTGCGCGGTTCGACATCTACGACGCGCTGCGCGCGAAGGTGGACGAGGGAATCGCCGCCGTCGTCAAGTCGAGCGACCCGATCGAGCTCGCCGGGCTCTGCGACCGTGTCATCGTCATGTCGCGCGGCGCGATCGTCGAGGAGATCCCCGGCGACGAGCTGAGCGAGCGGAGGATCGTCGAGGCGATCGTCGGCTCGCGCCGCAGTGTCATCGCGGCCGAGACGAGGCAGGCATGAGGCGCGGATGGCTACCGCTCGCGCTCATGACGACCCTCATCGTCGTGCTCGGTGCGTACTCGGAGGTCCAGCACTCCACGTTCCTCGGCAAGCTGAACCTCAACAGCCTCCTGCTCGAGACGATGCCGCTCGCTCTCGTCTCGCTCGGACAGACGAGCGCGCTCCTCGTCGGCGGATTCGACGTCTCCGTCGCCGCGCTCATGACGATGTGCGTCGTCACGGCCTCGTTCACGATCACGCCGACCATGTCGGGGATTGCGCTCGTTCCGGGCGCGCTCGCGATCGTCGGCGTCGGCCTCGCGACGGGGGTCTTCAACGCGTTCCTCATCCGCGTGCTCCGGCTGCCGTCGATCGTCGCCACCCTCGGCACGCTCAGCGTCCTCGAGGGGGCGTCGCTCCTCCTGCGCTCCTTCCCGGAGGGGCCGATCAACACGGACGTGACGAGCGCGCTGACGGCCGGCGTCGGTTTCGTGCCGTTCGCATTCGTCGGCGTCGTCCTCCTCGCGCTCCTCGCCGACTTCTGGCTGTACCGCACGCGCGCCGGGCTCGCACTGCGCGCAGTCGGGCTCGATGCGACGTCCTCCCGCAGGCTCGGCATGCCGACCGGGCGCACGATCCTCATCGCCTTCGTCCTGTGCTCGGTCATGGCGTCGGTCGCGGGCTTCTACCTCGCGGCGGAGGTGCAGATCGGCTCGCCGATCATCGGCAACCAGGCGCTCGAGAGCATCGCCGCCGCCGTCCTCGGCGGCGCGGCCCTGAGCGGCGGCAAGGGCTCGTTCTTCGGGTCGATGCTCGCCGCGCTGTTTCTCACCGAGATCGACAACGTGCTGCCCCTGTTTCAGCAGCCGGCCGAGTACGCCGACATGACGATCGGCGTGCTGATCCTCCTCGCGCTCGTTCTCTACCAGGCGCCCGAGCTCGTCGCGCGCGCCCGCTCCGGGCGGCGGCGGCTTCCCGTCGCCGAAGCACAGGTCTAGGCGCGCGGGTCGGCCGCGCGGCCGACGACGACCCAGACCGCGTGCACGGGCTCGCCGCCGATCGTCCACAGCCGATGCGGCGACGTCGAGTCGAAGGCGATCGAGGTGCCCTCGTCCAGCCGGTACTCGTCGAACCCGACGCGCACGCCGAGCGTCCCGCTCGTGACGTAACCGTACTCGCGGCCGCCGTGCGTGACGAGCGCATCCGGCGGGCACGACTCGGCGCCGACCGGATAGACGACGTACAGGAACTCCATGTCCGGGTCGCTGTGCGGGGTGAGCCGCTCCCAGCGGACACCGGACTCGAGATTGATGACGCGGCGCCGGCCGGGCCGCGTGAGGAGACCGTCGTCGCCTGTGTCGAGGCGGTCCCGCACGACGCGCGGCGTCGGCTGCGGCGTGTCGCCGAAGACGTCGCTCATCGTCATCCCGAGCTCGGTGACGAGCGCGTACAGCGTGCTCACCGAGGGATTGACGCGGTCGAGCTCGATCTGGGACACGAGGCTCGGCGAGACGCCGACGCGCCGCGCGAGCTCTCTGAGGCTGATTCCCCGGCGCTCGCGCTCCTGGCGCAGGCGGCTACCGACCTTGGAGGACTCGAAGCTGCGGTCTGTGGCGGCCATGCGGGCCTACCGTAGCCGTGCTCGGATGTCGGCCACGATGCGATCCGGCCCCGGCAGGAACGCATCCTCGAGCGGCGGGCTGTACGGGATCGGCGTGTTGGGCGTCGCGATGCGCCAGGCGTCGTCGAGGTGCCCCAGCGCCTGCTCGGTGACGCAGGCGAGGACCTCGCCGGCCCAGCCGCCGGTCAGCGGCCCCTCTTCGACGACGACGATCCGGTTGGTCTTGCGGACGGACGCGAGCACCGTGTCGATGTCGATCGGACGCAGCGTGCGAAGATCGATCACTTCGACGGAGATCCGCTCCTGCTCGAGCGTCTCCGCGGCCTCGAGCGCATCGTGCACGCTCTTCATCGCCGTGACGAGCGTGACGTCGCTCCCTTCGCGCACGACCGCCGCCTCGCCCAGCTTCCCTACCGTTCCGTCGACCTCGCCCTCGAGCGTGTACAGGCGCTTGTGCTCGAAGAAGAGGACCGGGTTGTCGTCACGGATCGCGGCGCGCAAGAGCGACTTCGCATCGGCAGGTGTCGACGGCGCGACGATCTTCAGGCCCGGCACGCCCATGAACCACGAAGCCGGCATCTGAGAGTGGATGGCGCCGAAGCGCCCGCCGGCGCCGACGACCGAGCGGATGACGAGCGGCACGTTCACCTGGTCCTGCGTCAGGAACCGGTACTTCGTCGCCTGGTTGACGAGCATGTCCATGGCGAGGGTGAGGAAGTCGCCGAACATGATCTCGATCACCGGCCGAAGCCCGGTGACGGCAGAGCCGAATGCAGCGCCCGCGAGCGCGAGCTCCGAGATCGGCGTGTCGAACACGCGATCCCCGCCGTACTTCTCGTACAGGCCGGGCGTCGCTGCGAAGACGCCGCCCGCGACGGCGATGTCCTCGCCGAACAGGATCACGCGCTCGTCGGCGGCGAGCTCCTCGTCGAGCGCGTCGCGGACGGCGGTGCGAAAGGGAATGACCGTCATCGCAGGAGGTCGAGCGGCCGCTCGAGCAGCTCGCGGAGCCGGGACAGGAAGCGTGCGCCGTCGGCGCCGTAGAGGACGCGATGATCGCAGCTGAGCGTGAGCGTCATCGCGCCGCCGACGATGCCGCCGACCGCGAGGATCGCGACCTGCGGCGGATCGACGATCGCCGTGAACGAGCTGACGCCGAACATGCCGAGGTTCGAGACCGTGAACGTCGCACCCTGGAGCTCTTCCGGACGGAGAGATCGCTTCCGCGCCCCCTCGGCGAGCCGGCGCGTCTCGGCCGAGATGCGCACGAGGGACTTCTCGTCCGCGTCGAAGACGACCGGGACGAGCAGCGCATCCTCGGTGGCGACGGCGACCCCGACGTTGACCCGCGACCAGGTGTGGACGGTGCCGTCGACGTACGAGGCGTTGAAGCGCGGAAAGTCGCGCAGCGCGGTCGCCGCCGCCTTGACCACGAAGTCGTTGAAGGACGGCGCGTCGTCGACATCCGTGCGCAGCGCGATGACGAGCGACATGTCGACGGCGGCGGAGACCGTGAACACCGGGATCGTCGTTGCGGACTCCACCATGCGGCGCGCGATCGTCGACTGCGTCGGGGTCAGCTCTGCGACGCGCGCGCTTCCGCGCGCGTCGTCTCCCGCCGTCTGCGCTGCCGGTGCGGCGCCGCCGGCCGCCCGCTGCACGTCTTCCTGCGTGATCCTGCCGCCTGGGCCGGAGCCGTCGATGCCGTGCAGCGAGATACCGAGCTCGAGCGCCGCGCGTCGCGCGACCGGGGTCGCGTTCGGCCGACCTGCGACCGCGGGCGCGCCGTTCGCCGAGCCGAGCTCTGCGATCGGCTGCCCGACCGCGGCGGTGCCGCCCTCGGGGACGAGGATCGCCGCGATCGTGCCGTCCACCTCCGCCTCGTAGACGACGGTGGCCTTGTCCGTCTCCACCTCGATGAGCGCGTCCCCGCGCCGGAAGCCCTCGCCGGGCGACTTCAGCCACTTGATGATGACGGCGTCCGCCATCGAGTCGGAGAGCTTCGGCATCGTCAGCTCGGCACTCATGCGAACTCGCCCGTGGAGACCGACGTGGGGAACGGTGCAGCAAGACCCTGCTCGCGCATGCGGTCGAGCTCGTCCTGCGTCTCCCGCTCGAGCTCGTCGAGCGCGGCCGCGGCTGCGCCCTCCTCCTCGAGCTTGGCGCGCAGCACGACGATCGGATCGCGCGCCTTCCACGCGTCGAGCTCGCCCTCGGGGCGGTATGCGCCGGGGTCGCTGCGCGAATGGCCGACGAAGCGATACGTGAGCGCCTCGACGAACGCCGGACCTGAGCCCCCGCGCGCATGCGCGATCGCGCGCTCGGCCGCCTCGCGCACGGCCCAGACGCTCATACCGTCGATCGTCTCGGCCGGGACCTCCATCATCTCAGCCCGTCCGCGGATCTCACCCGCGGTCACGGAACGGTACGCGGTGTACTCGCCGTACCCGTTGTTCTCGCACACGAGGACGAGCGGAAGCTTCATGACCTGTGCGAAGTTGAGGCACTCGAACACGTAGCCCTGGTTCATCGCCCCGTCCCCGAAGTAGGCGACAGCGACGCCGCCGGTCGTTCGCTTCAGCGCCAGCGCCGCGCCGGTCGCAGCGGCGATGCTCCCGCCGACGATCCCGAACGAGCCGATGAGACGGTCCGCCGGCGACGTCACGTTCATCGATCCGGCACGGCCGCCGTTCACGCCGGTGGCCCGCCCGAGCATCTCGTCGAGGAGGGCCTGCGGGTCGACGCCGAGCGCGAGCGCGTGCCCGTGGCCGCGGTACGTGGCCGCCACCCGGTCGCGCTCCTCCAGCAGGCTCGCGACGCCGGTCGCAACCGCCTCCTGCCCGGAGTACAGGTGCGTGGTGCCGTACACCTCGCCCTTCAGGAAGAGCGCCTGCACGAGATCCTCGAAGCCGCGGATCAGGAGCATCCGGCCGTAGATCCGGGTGTACAGCTCGAGGTCGTCGAGCACGCGCGCGCGTGTGTGGCTCATGCCGCGCCCACCGCGGAGCGGACCCGAACCGCCAGGTAGTCCCAATCGCGCTCGAACCGATACGAGTGTCGTGCCGGCGGCCCCGGCGCGGACGTCTCGAGCCACCGCACGGGGGCGCCCTTCACCTCGTAGAACGCGTGCACGCAGCCCGCCGCGGTCCAGAACGCATCGCCGGGGCGAAGCGCGTAGCGGTCCCCGTCGGCGACGACGTCGACCTCGCCCTCGAGCATGTAGTACGACTCCTCGAAGGGATGGTCGTGCGGGTGCGCGACGGCCCCCGGCTGGTAGGCGACCATGAACATCGTGTGCAGCTGCGCGTCGAGGCGCTGGTCGACGAGCATCTTCACGGCGATCCCGCTGTACGCGAGAACGGCGGTCGCCATGCTCGCCGAAACGGTCGGCTCGCCGACGGCGGCGCCCCTCTTGAGCACGTCGAGGTCCATCTGGCCTTCGGAGAGCAGGAACAGGTTGCGGTTGCGCGGATCCCTGACGTCGAGCGGCTCCGCGGGCACGGCCGGTGCCGGGCCGAGGAAGAACGTGTCGCTGCCGTCTGCACGGGGCCGCGGCGCGGCCATCTCGATCCAGAGCGCCGAGCCGTCGGACCGGAACGCATGCGGAGCGCCGACGGGCAGCACGCCGCAGGCGCCGGGCTCGAGCTGGACACCCCGGCCGTCGAGGTGGACGACCGGCTCCCCCTCGAGGACGTAGAACCCCGTCTCGAACGAGTGGACGTGCTCGTCGACGTGCCCTCCGGCGAGCGAGACGAGCGTGAGCGCCATGTGCGTGGAGCCGAGCGAGCCTCCGACGAGCCGGCACGTCCGCAGGCCGCTCGCGTGCCCGGGGAGCGCGTCGGCCAGCTCGACGTCCTCGCGGCGCACGAGGCGGTATGCCGGCATGCCGTCGGCGAGATGGCGCGTGCCGCTGTCGCCGCTCACGCGACGGCGCCGTCCCCGACGACCGCGGCGGCAGCCACAGCGCCGGCCATCCCGTCGCGGCCGGCGTCGCCGTCACGGACGAGGTCGGCGCCGCGAACGTAGATCCGCCCGGCGACGAGGAGCTCCTCAGCCGGAAAGCGCGTGATGACCTCGCAGCCGTCTGCCGTCACGACGACTTCCTCCTCGATCCTCGCCGCAGAGCGTCCGTCGGTCGCGGCGCAGTAGGTCTCGAGGGCGAACACCATGCCTTCTTCGATCTCGACCGGGTGCTCCAGCGAATGGACGCGCGAGATCATCGGCGGCTCATAGAGCCCGACGCCGATCCCGTGGGCGAACTGCAGGCCGAAGCACGTCTCCTCGTCCGGGAAGCCCAGCTCCTCGGCCGTCGGCCAGACCTCGGCGATCCTGTCCGTCGTCATACCCGGACGCACGAGCGCGATCGCGGCATCGAGCCACTCGCGGCAGCGCTTGTACGCGTCGAGCTGCGCGGGGCTCACCCCGCCGACGTTGAACGTGCGGTAGTAGCACGTTCGATAGCCCATGAAGGAATGGATGATGTCGAAGAACGCCTGGTCTCCCGGCCGCAGGAGCCGATCGGAGAAGACGTGCGGATGCGGGTTGCAGCGGTCGCCGGAAACGGCGTTCACGGCCTCGACCTGCTCCGACCCCATCTCGAAGAGCAGCTGGTGCGCGCGCCCGACGATCTCGTGCTCGTACACGCCCGGCCGGAGCATCCGGTAGATCTCCTCGTACACCGCGTCGACGAGGCCCGCCGACTGGTCGAGGAGCGCGATCTCGTCCGCCGTCTTGATCTTGCGCGCCTCGAGCATGACACCCGCGCCGTCGGTGACGCGGATGCCCGCGCGCTGCAGCGCCTCGAGCGTGAGCATGTCGGTCATGTCGATTCCGAGTGGCTCGCCGGCAAGGCCCTGCTCTCGCAGCTCGTGCGCGATCCGCGCGCCGAGGCGATCCGGGATCCCGGTCTCGACGGGCATCGCTCCGCGCATCGGCGCGACGCCGGCGCGGAAGTTCTCGGGTGGCATCCACGGGGCGAAGAGCTGATGGTGGCGGGCCGCCGATCCGAAGTCCCACAGGATCGGCTCGCCGCCGCGCGGCAGCAGCGCGAAGCGGGCGTTCTTGTCCCGCGCCCACTCTCCGATGTGCGTGCTCGTGACATAGCGGATGTTGTTCGGATCGAAAAGGAGCAGCGCGCCGAGGTCCGAGGCCTCGAGCGCCGACTTCGCACGCTCGAGACGTTCGCGGCGAAGTCGCGGGAAGTCGATCCGCTGCTCCCAGTCCACCGCCCGCGTCGCGTCGGGCGAGCCGACGAGCCTGCTCCGCATCGTCACCGCAGCACCTCCTGGTTCGACGTGCCCCGTAGGTGTGGGAAGAGCGCCATGAAGTCGACTCCGCCGAACCCGGCCTCGATGGCGGAGCGGAGGATCCCCTTGATCTCGTTCGCGAGCGGCAGCGCGACGCCGCCGGCCTCGGCCGCCTCGAGCACGAGGTCGATGTCCTTCTCCATCAGGCTCGTGGTGAATGTCGCCGTGTAGTCGTCGCGCAGGAGCGGCTCGGTCTTGTACTTCACGAACGGCGCGCCGGCGGCCGACTCCGCCATCGTCTCGAGCAGGACTCCGCGCGACACGCCGGATGCCTCTCCGAGCACGAGGGCTTCGGCCATCAGCTGCGCCAGCCCGGCGATGACGAGGTTGATCGCAAGCTTGACGATGCGCGCCTGCTCGGCATCGCCGACGTAGTGGATCGTGCGACCGATCGCGCGGAGTACCGGCTCCGCTCGATCGAGCGCAGCCGGGGGACCGGAGACGATGAAGCTGAGATTGCCGGCGCGCACGACGCTCGGGTTGCCGCTGACGGGAGCGCGCAGATACAGGATCGATGCGTCGTCCGCCTCCGCCGCGACGCGCGCCGACGCGCCCGGCGAGACGGTGCTCGAGTCGGCGAGGACAGCTCCGGGCCGTAGGGCGGCCACGACCGCGGCGGCGACGGACTCGAAGGCCTCGTCGTCGGGCAGCGAGGTCAGGACGACGTCGACGGCGGCTGCGAGCTCGGCGGGAGAGCCGGCCTCGGTCGCGCCGCGGGCGACGAGCGGGGCGGCCTTCCTCCCGCTGCGGCTGTGCACGACGAGGTCGTAGCCGGCATCGAGGAGGCGCTCGGCGAACGCCGTGCCCATGTTGCCGAGCCCGATCAGCCCAACAGCCGGGCGAGGGTCCTGACTGGTGGTCACTGTTCAGTATAAATAAACGAATTGCGGGGCCAGAGTCAAGCTTCCGCGGGCCGTGTACAGCCGCACAACACGGCTCGGCGCCCGGTCACGGCGCCTCGTCGAAGGTCCGGGTCAGCAGCCGGCGGACGAGATGGAGCGCCATCACCGTGCTCCGCACGCGGATCGAGCTCCGGTCGCCGGGGAACGTGAACTCGCGGGCGGCGCTGCCGTCCGGCCCCTCCGCATGGAGGTACACCAGCCCGACGGGCTTCGCGGCCGTGCCCCCGCCGGGGCCGGCGATGCCGGTGACCGCAACCGCGACGTCGGCGCCGAGCCGCTCCCGCGCCCCCCGCGCCATCGCCTCCGCCACCTCGGCGGACACGGCGCCGGCCGCGGCGAGGAGCTCTTCCGGGACGCCGAGCGCTGCCTGCTTCACCTCGTTCGCGTACGCGACGATGCCGCCGGCGAAGACATCGCTCGCCCCCGGCACCGACGTCAGCCGGGTCGCGACCATTCCGCCGGTCTCGGACTCCGCGGTCGCGAGGCGCAGTCCTTTCGCCCGACAGAGCGAAAGGACGTGCTCCTCGATCGGCCGCTCGTCGCGGGAGAACAGCCATCGTTCGATCGGCGGGAGGAGCGCCTGCTCGAGCGCGTCCGCGCGCCCTTCGGCTCCGGGCTCGACGACGAGGTCGACGTGGATCTCGAAGTCGCGCGCGCAGATGGTCGCCTCCACCCCGTCGCCGTCCCCGCCCGCTTCCGCGAGCGCCCGCGCGACGGCGGACTCGCTCACACCGAAGAAGCGGAGGACGCGGCGGCCGGGCGGTCGGGTGCGGCTGAGAAGCGCGCGAAAGGCGTCGGTCTCGAGCGCATTCGGCCACAGGCGCTGGAGCTCCGGCGGCGGCCCCGGCAGCACGACGACGACGCGTCCTCCATCGTGCTCGGCGAGCAGGCCCGGCGCGGTGCCGGCCAGCCCGAGCGAGATTGCGCCGTCCGGAATCGTCGCCTGCTTCGTCACGCCGTCCTGGAAGTCGGCGTACGGACGCTTCAGCCGCTCGGCCGCCGCGCGCGAGACGGCGTCGATCTGCCGCTCGAGCCCGGCGTCGACGTGGACGCCGCGTCCGAGCGCGCGCGCCACCATCTCCACCGTGCGGTCGTCGTGCGTCGGCCCCAGCCCGCCGGAGACGAGGCACGCGTCAGCGGTCACGCCCTCGCGTAGCGCCGCCTCGAGCTCGTCCGGGCTGTCGCCGACGATGACGATCCGCGCCGGCTCGAGACCGAGCCGCAGCGCCTCTGCGGCGAGGAAGGGCCCGTTGCGGTCGGTGCGCTCCCCGCGCACGAGCTCGCTGCCGGTGACGACGACGATCGCCCGCGGACGGGCCGTCACGCGCTCGCGAGAGCCGTGCGCGACGGTGTGACGACGACCCGCAACGACTTCCGCGCCGGAAGCGAGACCGCCTTGCCGTTGAGCGTCAGCCGGAGGTGGCGCGGATGGAGGATGCGGATCCAGAAGCGCTGGCCGGGAACGGCGTTGAGGTCGCCGGCCTGCAGCGTCCCCTCGTACAGCACCTTGCCGGACGCCGAGCCGTGCCGCACCTCGATGTACGTGCCGGCGCCCGAGAAGACGAGGCCTTTCGGCGCCGTTCGGGAGGGGCCGGGAAGGACGTTCGGCGACGACGGCGTCGTCCCGCCGAACTTCCAGGCCACGATGACGAGCGCCGCGAGCGCCGCCATGCCGACGAGAGCGAGCACCACGGCGCGGCGCTCGAAGCTCAGGTCGCGCTGCGGCGCCGACGAGCGGTGCGCCCGGGCGTCGACGAAGCCGTCGGCGGCGAAGCGCGACTCGTACTCGTCCACGTACAGCTGCCCCTCGAGGCCGAGGAAGGCGGCGTACGCGTGCAGGAAGCCCTTGACGTACGTTTCGGCCGGGAGCACGTCGAACTGCTCCTCCTCGAGCGCGCGCAGGTACTTGGCGCGGATCTTCGTCGCGAGCTCGGCCTGCGGGAAATCGAGGCCCTGACGGACGCGGGCCTCGCGGAGGCTGTTGCCGAGATCGAACACTAGTGGCTCTCCAGATGATGTTGCCACGCTTCCGGGGCGTCAGCACCAAGCGATGCAAGGACGCAGGGAGCGTTCGTAGCGGTGGCTACGGACGCTCCCGAGGACGCAGGAGCGCGCCGGTGATGGCGTTCCGGAAGCCTGGATGGCATCGTCTGGAGGGCCACTTACCTGCTCATTGTAGGCGGACGCAGGACGGCGAACTGGTCGGTGATCTCGAGCGTGGTCGAGCCGAACCGGTAGACGGCCGCCGGCCGGCCCCCGCCCCGCCCGTAGTGGCGCTGCTCGCCCGTGTC
The DNA here is from genome assembly GCA_036260475.1 of Gaiellaceae bacterium. Lineage (GTDB taxonomy): Bacteria > Actinomycetota > Thermoleophilia > Gaiellales > Gaiellaceae > Palsa-739. Next base: position 24,093 of record DATAMX010000051.1, read on the forward strand.
CTCGAGCAGCCGCCGGCGCAGGAGCACGCGCTGGAGGTTCGTCGCGGAGACCGGATGCCCGAGGGCGGCGGTGTACAAGTCCCGCAGCTCCGCCATCGTGAACGCGGGCGGCGCGAGCGCGAATCCGAGGTTCGTGTACGAGAGCTTGCCACGCAGGCGCTCGCGGGCGGCCAGGAGGATCGGCTCGTGGTCGTAGGCGACCGACGGGAGCTCGTCCAGCGGATGCCACCGGGTGTCGGCGGGCAGCTCCGGGTCGGCGTCGCTCGGAACGAGGCCGAGGAAGGCGGTCGCGAGCTCGCGGTGCGCCGGATTCCGGCCGGGATCGCTCCGCGTCTCGAGCTGCTCGAGGTGCGAGACCTCTCGGACGTCCACCTTGTCGGCCAGATGCCGTCGCATCGACTCCTCCAGGGTCTCGTCCGCCTCGAGGACACCGCCCGGAAGGGCCCACATTCCGGCGTACGGGTTGCGGGCGCGCTGCCACAGCAGCGCCTGGAGGCGGCAGTCGCGCACCTGCAGGACTGCGGCGAGAACCGCGTGGGCGGCTGTTTTCGCTTGGGAGTCGGGAACCGTGTACACTCGCACCACAGGTTATCGCCTTTGAGGAAGAAACTGCACTACGACGTGGCGATCGTGGGCGCGGGGGTCGCGGGCCTCACGGCTGCGCTGACCGCCGCCGACGCCGGGGCGTCCGTCACCGTGCTCGCGAAAGGCGCGGTCGACACCTCCAACAGCTGGGCCGCGCAGGGCGGCGTCGCAGCGGCGATCGGCCCGGACGACGATCCATCGCTCCATGCGGCGGACACCCTCGCCGCGGGACGCGGCCTCTGCCGCGAGAGCGCGGTCGAGCTCCTCACCTGCGAAGCGCCGGAGCGGATCGCCGAGCTCGTCGACCTCGGGGTCACGTTCGACCCGGGCCTCGCCCGCGAGGGCGGCCATTCCCGCAGCCGGGTCGTGCACGCCGGCGGCGCCGAGACCGGCCGGCGCATCGCCGAGGTGCTCGCCGCGCGCGTGCGCGAGCACCGCCACATCGCCATTGCCGAGGGCGAGCGCGTCGACTCGATCTCCGCCGCGCCCGGACGAGCGGTCGTCCTCGCAACCGGCGGCTACGCCGCGCTCTGGGGCCGGACGACGAACCCGCGCGGCGCGGTCGGCGACGGGCTGCTGCTCGCGCACCGGGCGGGCGCCGCGCTCGCCGACCTCGAGCTCGTGCAGTTCCACCCCACCGCGCTGCTCGACGACGGCTTCCTCCTCTCCGAGGCTCTCCGCGGCGCCGGCGCCACCCTCCTGGACGAGGACGGCGAGCGCTTCACCGACGAACTCGCCCCGCGCGACGTCGTCGCCCGCGCGATCGCAGCGCGCGCCGGCGCGTCGCTCGACCTGCGCAGCATCGAGCGACACCGCTATCCGACGTTGATGGCCACGCTCGAGCGCGCCGGCTACGACCCGGCCGACGAGCCGATCCCCGTCTCCCCCGCCGCGCATTACGCAATCGGGGGAATCGTCACGGATCTCTTCGGACGAACGACCGTGCCGGGCCTGTACGCAGCCGGCGAGTGCGCGTGCACCGGCGTGCACGGGGCGAACCGGCTCGCGTCCAACTCGCTGCTCGAATGCCTCGTCTTCGGCCGCCGCGCCGGTATGGCGGCCATCGAAGGACCACCCCTGGTGTCTGACACCGGAAACCGGTGTCGGCCACCGGCCCAGGACGCCGGCGATGCCCTCTGGCGCGACGCGGGGCTCATCCGCAGCGCCTCGGGCCTCGAGCGGCTGCTGGAGACGCCGTCCGAGCTCGTGCGGCTCATCGCCCGCAGCGCGCTCGCGCGCACGGAGAGCCGCGGCGTCCACTTTCGCGAGGACTACCCCGCCGAGGACCCGGCGCTCGCCGGCCATCTCGTCATCGACCCCGGCGGGGAACCGGAGCTCGAGCGGTGGAGCTGACGGAAGCGGACATCGACCGCGTGGTCGGAGCGGCGCTCGCCGAGGACGTCGGCGACGGCGACCGCACGAGCGAGGCGCTCGTGCCCGCCGACGCGCGCTGCCGGGCGCAGCTCCTCCTGGAGGAGCCCGGGGTCGTGTGCGGCGTCCCGATCGCGGCGTCGGTCTTCCGGGCGCTCGATCCTTCCGTCCGGGTCGAGGCCCTCGTGGACGAAGGCGCGGCGGTGACGGCCCCGCCGGCCGTGCTCGCCGAGATCGAGGGACCCGCGCGCGCCGTCCTCACAGGCGAGCGCGTCGCGCTCAACCTCGTCGCCCGGCTGTGCGGCATCGCGTCGCTCACGCGGCGGTACGCCGAGCTCGCCGACGGGACGCCCGCGACGATCCTCGACACGCGCAAGACGACGCCCGGCCTGCGCGCGCTGGAGAAGTACGCCGTGCGCTGCGGCGGCGGCGCAAACCACCGTGCCGGCCTGTACGACGCGATTCTCGTCAAGGAGAACCACTTGCGGATCGCCGGCGGGATCGCCGCCGCGGTCGCCACGCTCAACGGCAGCGGCAACGTCGAGGTCGAGGCGGAGACGCTCGAGCAGCTCCAGGAGGCGCTCGACGCAGGCGTCGGACGCATCCTCCTGGACAACATGAGCCCCGAGGAGGTCGCGCAGGCGGTCACGCTCACCGCCGGCCGCGCGGAGCTGGAGGCATCCGGCGGCATCTCGCTCGCGACGGTCCGCAGCTACGCGGAGACCGGCGTCGACTTCATCTCCGTGGGCGCGCTGACGCACGGCGCGCGCTCGCTTCACGTCTCACTGGAGGTACTCGATTGACCACGCTCGAGATCGGCACGCTGCACGAGGAGATCCGCGCGCTCGCGCAGGAGCGCGATGCGGTGATCATCGCCCACAACTACCAGCGCCCCGAAGTACAGGACGTGGCCGACTATGTCGGCGACTCGCTCGGGCTCTCGCGCCTGGCCGCCGCGACGGACGCAGGGGTGATCGTGTTCTGCGGCGTGCACTTCATGGCGGAGACGGCGGCAATCCTCAGCCCGGACAAGACGGTGCTCCTCCCCGATCTCGGCGCCGGCTGCTCGCTCGCGGCGTCGATCACCGGCGACCAGCTGCGCGAGTGGAAGGCGAAGCATCCCGGCGCGGTCGTCGTGTCGTACGTGAACACGACCGCGGACGTGAAGGCGGAGAGCGACTACTGCTGCACCTCCGGCAATGCGCAGCAGGTGATCGAGGCGATCCCGGAGGACCAGGAGATCCTGTTCCTACCGGACATGTACCTCGGGTTGTGGCTCGAGCGCGTCACGGGGCGGAAGCTGACCATCTGGCTGGGCGAGTGCCACGTGCACGCCGGCATCCGGCCCGCGGACATCGAGCGCTGGGAGCGCGAGGCGCCGGACGCCGAGCTGCTCGTCCACCCGGAGTGCGGCTGCGCGAGCCAGGCGATGGCGTTCGGCAGCGAGCGAACGCAGATCCTCTCGACGGAGAAGATGGTCGACTACGCGCGACGCTCTCCGAAACAGCGGTTCCTCGTCGCCACCGAGACCGGCATCCTGCACCGGCTCGAGAAGGAGGCGCCCGGAAAGCGGTTCAAGCCCGTGCGCGACGACGCGGTGTGCCGCTTCATGAAGGTGACGACGCTGGACAAGGTGCGGGACTCGCTGCGCGACATGCAGCACCGGATCGCGGTCGAGCCCGAGATCGCCGCCCGTGCGCGGCTCGCGATCGAGCGCATGGTCGCGATCGGCGCCTAGAGCTAGTGCTCGAGGCGGACGAGGAGCTCGTAGAAGCCGACCGCGATCGCAGACGAGAGCGCGACGCAGATCCCCGCGACCGCGAGCCAGCGCGTCGCGCGCAGGCGTCCTGCTCCCCCCGCCCGTTCGAGTGTCCGCCTGATCTGACCCCGGGCGCCGCGCGCGAGGAGAAGCGCTGCGAGGCTCAGCGCCATCCCGATCGGGATCGCCCACACCGCGTCGAGGAGATGGATCTTCCCCGTCTGCCGGGACGCCGCCACCGCAGCCGGCACGACGAGAACCCCGCACAGGGCGGCGATCAGCGCGAGCGAGGCCCGGTGGTTGGGGCGGCTACTGCTTGCGGTACGGCTTGCCATCGGCTGCGGGCGGAACGGTACGGCCGATCACGCCTGCCACGGCGATCAGCGTCAGGACGTAGGGAAGCACGTTGAAGAGCGTAGCCGCCGAGGGGGAGTACACCTGCAGCCGTAGCGCGACCGCGTCCGAGAAGCCGAACAGCAGCGCCGCCGCGAACGCCCCGCCCGGCCGCCAGTTGCCGAAGATGAGCGCTGCGAGCGCGATGAAGCCGCGCCCGTTGGTCATGTTGCCGATGAACGTGCCGCCGCCCTTTCCGTCCGAGAGATAGACGCCGCCGAGCGCGGCGAGAATGCCGGAGAGGACGACGCAGCCGTAGCGGATCGCGTACACGTTGATCCCGACGGTGTCGGCAGCGCGCGGATGTTCGCCGCACGCGCGGATGCGCAGCCCGATCGGCGTCCTGAACATGACGACGTACGACACGATCGCGAGCACGACCCCCGCCCAGATCATGACGTTGAGGTGGCCGATCGCGGGCCCGAGGAAATGCGAGTTCCCGATCCCCGGGATGTTCACGTTGGGGATCGTCGACCCGATGTTGGCGACGTGGTCGGAGTGGTAGATCTGGAAGAGGAAGTACCCGGTGATGCCGAGCGCGAGGAAGTTCACCGCCGTGCCGCCGACGATCTGGTCGGCGCGGAGGTGGATGGCGAAGTACGCGTAGACGAGCGCGAGCAGCGCGCCGACGCCCATCCCGACGAGGATGCCGACGACCCACGACCCGCCCTTGTCGGCGCCCCAGACGCCCCAGAACGCGCCCATGAGCATCATCCCCTCGAGGCCGATGTTCACGACGCCGCTGCGCTCGGAGAACATCCCGCCGATCGCCGCGAAGACGTACACCGTCGCGGCCGCGAGCGTCTGCGCGATGAGCGCCGCGTTGAAGACCGCGTCGAGGTTGCCCGTGCCGGAGCGCGTGGCGAGGATGCCGAGCGCGGCGCCGAGGACGCCCGCGGCGACGGCTCCCCAGCCGAGCCGGACGCGCCCGCGCGTGACCGTCCAGATGCCGAGGACGATCGCAACGACGCCGACGAGGATCGGCCACGTCGTCGTCCGCGCCTGGATCGGAGGGATGGCGAGGAACGCGGCGAAGACGCCGAGGACGATCCCGGCGTAGCCCGACACCTTCGGATCGCGCAGCCGCGCGCTCAGCGGATTCTCGAGTCTCTGCGTCCACTCGCTCACGCCGTCGCCGCCTTCGCACGCGGCCGCAGCCTCTTGCGCGAGTTCCAGACGTAGAGGATGAGCACGTCGGCGCCGACGAAGAGCACGACGAGGCCCTGGATGATGTACGTGAGGCTGCCGGCCAGCTCAGGCTGGATCACGCTCGACGTCAGGCCGTGCGTCGTCCCGAACAGCAGCGCACCGAACAGCAGCGCACCGAGGCCGGTGCCGACGGCGGTGTTCCGTCCGAGCAGCGCGACCGCGATGCCGAGGAAACCGACGCTGCTCGTTTGCACGTCGATCTGCCCGAAGTGGTACAGGTAGCCGGTCATGTCGAGTGCACCGGCGAGACCGGCGAACGCGCCGGAGATGGCCATTGCGCGGAAGAGGTTCTTCTTCACGTTGATGCCGCCGTACGCGGCAGCGTCGGGGTTGAAGCCGACCGCGCGCACCTCGTAGCCGAGCGTCGTGCGGTTGAGGACGAGGTAGAAGACGACGAGCGCGGCGAGCGCGATGAAGAAGCCGATGTGCAGCCCCTGCAGCTCCTGCTGCCCCCAGAACACCGGGAGCTTCGCCGAGTCGGCGACGTCGTTCGAGATCGGGACCGTCGGGTTGGCGGAGTTCTGCAACGGCCCGCCGTCTCCGAACAGCCACGCGCCGCACCAGACCGCGATCCAGTTGAGCATGATCGTCGAGATCACCTCGTGCGCGCCGACCGTCGCCTTGAGGAGGCCGGCGATCCCGGCCCACGCCGCGCCGGCCGCCGTGCCCGCCACGAGCACGAGCAGGATGTGCGGCAGCGGCGCCATGCCGGCGAAGTCGACGCCGACCCAGTTGCCGACGACGAGGCCGATCAGGTACTGGCCCTGCCCGCCGATGTTGAACATGCCGCAGCGGAACGCGAAGGCGACCGCGAGGCCGCAGAGGATGAGCGTCGTCGTCTGCAGGAGCGTCTGCGACAGGTTGTACGCCGCGGTGTTCGCGACGTTCGTCGTCGGATGGAAGATCCAGTTGAGGCCGGCGCCGTTGAAGATGTCGCGATAGGCGAGGAACGGGTTGTGCCCCGTCGCGAGGACGACGAGGCCGCCCATGAGGAACGCGACGATGACGGTGGCGGCCGGAACGCCGATCCCTCCCGCACGCTGTTTCAGCGCGAGGCTCGCGATCAGCGTGCCGCTTCTCGCAGCCTCTTCGGGCGACTCGGGCAGGGACGACTTGGGGTCGATCTGGCTCACGCGACCGCGGCCTCCTTGCCGCCGAGCATCTCCAGGCCGATCTCGTCCTCGGACACCTCGCCCGTGTGCTCGCCGACGATCTTGCCCTCGTAGATGACGAGAATCCGGTCGGAGAGGGAGAAGATCTCCTCCAGCTCGAGCGAGATGAGGAGGATGGCGCGGCCCTTGTCCCGCTCCTCGATGATCCGGCGGTGGAGGTACTCGATGGCGCCCACGTCGAGGCCGCGCGTCGGCTGCGCCGCGATGAGCACCTTCGGGTCGCGCGCGATCTCCCGCGCGGCGACGACCTTCTGCTGGTTTCCGCCGGAGAGGCCCCCTGCCCGCGTCAGCGGGCCGCCGCCGCGCACGTCGAAGTCCTTGATGAGCTTCCGGGCGAGCTCGATCATCCTCTTGGGGTAGATCCACCCCGCCCTCGCCACCGGCGGCTTCGCGTAGTCGTGCAGCTCGATGTTCTCGGCGATCGAGAACTCGAGGACGAGCCCGCGCCGCTGCCTGTCCTCCGGGATGTGCCCGAGGCCCGCATCGAGCACGCGCCGTGCGCTCACGTTCGTGACATCATCGCCAGCGACGTGCACACGACCGGATGCGGACGCGCTGAGGCCGGTGAGCGCGTCGATCAGCTCCGTCTGGCCGTTGCCGTCGACGCCCGCGATGCCGACGATCTCGCCGGCCCGTACGTCGAAGGACACGCCGCGAACCTTCTCGATCCCGCGGTCGTCGACGACGTGCAGGTCTTCGACCGAGAGGAGCACGTCTCCCGGCTGCGCAGGCTTCTTGTCGACGCGGAGAAGCACCTCCCGTCCGACCATGGCCCGCGCGAGCGACGCCTCTGTCGCTCCCTCTCGTGGCACCGTCTCGATCACGCGGCCGCGGCGGAGCACGGTGATGCGGTCGGCGATCTCGAGCACCTCGTTCAGCTTGTGGCTGATGAAGATGATCGACTTCCCGTCCGCCTTCAGGCTGTTGATGATCCCGAACAGCTCGCGCGCCTCCTGCGGTGTGAGCACCGCGGTCGGCTCGTCGAGCACGAGGATCTCGGCGCCGCGGTAGAGCGCCTTCAGGATCTCCACCCGCTGCTCCTGGCCGACGGTGATGTCCCCGACGAGCGCGGCGGGATCGACGACGAGCCCGTACTGCTTCGAGAGCGCGGCCACCCTCCGCTCCGCGCCCGCTTCGTCGAGCAGGAGGCCCGCGCGCGGCTCGACGCCGAGGACGATGTTCTCCGCGACGGTCATCACCGGGATGAGCATGAAGTGCTGGTGCACCATCCCGATCCCCGACTGGATCGCATCGCGGGCGGAGCCGAAGACGACGGGCCGCCCGCGCAGCAGGATCTCCCCGGCGTCGGGCTTGTATAGCCCGTAGAGGATGTTCATCAGCGTCGACTTGCCGGCGCCGTTCTCGCCGAGCAGCGCGTGCACCTCGCCTTGGCGGACGTCGAGCGCCACGTCGTCGTTGGCGAGGACTCCCGGGAACTCCTTCCGGATCCCCCGCATCTCGAGGACGACTTCGGCGGATGCCACGGAGCGATCCTAGTGGGCGGTGAGGGCGGGCATAAAGCCCACCCTCACCGATTGGATCCGTCCTAGCCGAGCGAGGTCGGCACCTTGAGGGTGCCGGCGACGATCTTCGCCCGGTACTGGTTGACGAGCTTGATCCATGCGGCCGGGACGACCGGGTTGATCCGACCAAGGCCGACGCCGTGGTTCTTGAGGTTGAAGACGAGGTCCGTGCCGCCCGGGAACGTCCCGTTGGCAGCAGCGAGGACGGTGTTGTACACACCGACGTCCGTCTTCTTGGTCGCGCTCGTGAGCACGCGCTTCGCGTCGTTGTACTCATCCGAGTCGACGCCGATGCCCCAGATCTTCGCGTCGTCGGCGGCCTTCAGCGCGCCGAGACCGCAGCCACCTGCAACCTGGAAGAGCACCTTCGCGCCCTGACCGATCTCGTTCTCACCGACGGTCTGGCACTTGTCGGCTGCCGAGAAGTCGTTCGAGTACTGGATGAGCGTCTTCGTCCCCGGAACGGCCTTGTTCGCGCAGAAGCGGTAGCCCGCGATCCAGATGTCGACCGGCGGGATCTTGATGCCGCCGACGGCTCCGATCGTGTTGCCGCCCATCTTCTTCGCCATCTTGGCCGCGAGAACGCCGGCGAGACAGCCGGACTCGTTCGCCGCGTACGTGATGCCCACGACGTTCTTGAACAGCACGTGGCCCTTCTTGTCTGCGAACGGCGCCGCTTCCACGGGATAGTCCGTGATCGCGAACTTCACGTTCGGGAACTTCTTCGCGTACGTCGCCTCGGTGTTCGCGAGCAGGAAGCCTGCGGCGACGACGAGGTTCGCGCCTTGGCGAATGGCGCTGTTGAAGTTCGGAGCGTAGTCGCTCGTATTGTGCGAGACCTCCGAGATGGCCTTGCCGCCGACTTTCGCGGCGCCTTCCTTCAGACCCTTCAACTGGTTCTTGTTGAAGCCGTTGTCGTTGAAGCCGGCGATGTCGCTGATGAGCGCGGCCGTGAATCCGGCCTGAGGCTGCGTCTGCTTCGACCCGCCGGCAAAGGCCGCGGTCGCCGCAACAGACGCGACCAGAACGGCCACGCCAGCCAGCGCAATCCAACGGGAAACCTTCACTTGCCCTCCTAGTCCGTTAAAACCCGATCCCGGCGATCCTAGCCCGGTTTACAGGGAACCGGAAGAGCTACCGCTGCAGGAGCGCGTTCTCGTCCACGAGCACGCGGCGCGGCTTCGAGCCCTCGTAGCCGCTGATGATCCCGCGGCGCTCGAGCATGTCGACCAGGCGGCCGGCCCGCGTGTAGCCGACGCGCAGACGGCGCTGGAGGAGCGAGACGGAAGCGGTCTGCGTCTGGACGACGATCTCGATCGCGCGGTCGAGGAGCGGGTCGTCGTCGGGATCGAAGTCGCCGTGCGCGCCGTCGTCCTCGGGATCGGCGAACACCTCGGGCAGCTCGAGGTAACCCTCGTCCAGCTCCTGCTCCCGCTGGCGCGTCTGCTCGACGACGAGTGCAATCTCCTCCTCGGAGACGTACGCCCCCTGAACGCGCTGCAGCCGCGAGGTGCCGAGCGGCTTGAACAGCATGTCGCCCTGGCCGAGCAGCGCCTCGGCGCCGTTCGTGTCGAGGATGACGCGCGAATCGGTCTGCGACGAGACCGCGAACGCGATCCGCGACGGCACGTTCGCCTTGATCATCCCGGTGATGACGTCCACCGACGGTCGCTGCGTCGCGAGCACGAGGTGGATGCCGACCGCGCGCGACTTCTGGGCCAGGCGGATGACGGCGTCCTCGACCGCCTGCGGCGCCACCATCATCAGGTCGGCGAGCTCGTCGATGACGACGAGCAGGTACGGGATCGTCGGCTCGCTGCGCTGGCGGAACGAGCGATTCGCCTCGTTCAGGTTGCGCGCGCGCACGGACGAGAGCCGCTCGTACCGTCGTTCCATCTCCGCGAGGCAGTTGGCGAGCACCGCGCTCGCCTCCTTCGGGCTGGAGACGACCGGGGTCAGCAGGTGCGGGATGGACTCGTAGTGGTTCAGCTCGATCCGCTTCGGGTCGATGAGGATCATCCGCACCTCGTCCGGCGTCGAGCGCAGGAGAATCGACGTCAGGAGCGCGTTGATGCAGCCCGACTTGCCCGAGCCGGTCGTGCCGGCGATGAGGAGGTGCGGCATGCGCGCGAGGTCGGTCCACACGGCCGTCCCCGAGATGTCCTTGCCGAGCCACACCGACAGCGGGCTCGCCGTCGCCGGCATGTCTCCGAAGATGTCGCCGAGGGTGACGAGATTCGGCGAGAGGTTCGGCAGCTCGACGCCGACCGCTTGCTTGCCGGGGATCGGCGCGAGGATGCGGATCTCCGTCGTCGCGAGCGCGTACGACAGGTCGTCCTTCAGGCCTGCGACCTTGGAGACCTTCGTTCCCGGCGCGAGCTGGAGCTCGAAGCGCGTGACCCGCGGCCCGGAGATCTGGCCGATGCACGTCGCCTCGATGCCGAAGTGCGCGAGCGTCGTGACGAGGAGCTCCGCGACGCGGGCCGATGTCTCCTCGGTGGCGGCCGCCCGCTCCGGGCTGCGATGCAGCACGTCGCGGTCGGGCAGCTTGTACTCGGCGTGCTCTGTGGTGATGTCCTCGAAGAGGTGCTCCTGGTGCACGATGAGCGGCTCCGGCTCGAAGCTCATGAGCGGTGACGGCGCCGCCGCCTCCGTGACGACGTCGGGGTACGCCTCTTCCGCGTCGACGACGGGCTGCGTCCGCTTCGCGCGCGGTTCGCGGACGACCGCCGGAACGGCCGCCGGCCTCGGTCGACGGGCCCGGGTAGCAGCCCTTCGGACCTGATGGTGCGAGCTGCGCAGGATGGCGCCGAGCGACGCTCCGGACAGGAGCAACGCCCCGACGAGGAGGAGCAACGCGCCGAGGATGGTCGAGCCGGTGACGCCGATCGCCACCCCGACCGCGCCGCCGAGCACCTGGCCGAGGTAGCCGCCCTGATCGCGGCCGAGCGCGATCATGAGCCCGAACGCGAGCACGACGAGCCCCGCGCGGAACGGCCGCACGTCGACGAGCGCGCTGCGGGCGACCATGAGGCAGCCGAGCGCGACGAGGAGGACGGGCAGGACCCACGATGCCTCTCCGATGAGGGCCTCGAAGCCGTCGACGAGCGCATGGCCGACCCAGCCCCCGTTCCAGCCCGCGTAGCGGACGCTGCCGAGGAACGTGCCGAAGGCGACGAGGCCGAGCCCCCAGAGCTCCGGATACCGCTTCACGAGCCCGCGCGGCACGTGCGGAAGCGACCGCTTCTTCTTCGCGGGCGTGCGGCGTCGGGTGCGCTTGGCAGGCGCCATGCCCGGCTTCTTCGCCCTCTCTAGGCCGATACCTCCGCGACCGCCATCCCGTAGTACGTCGGCGCGGCATAGGCGAGGAGCGTGGCGCGCGCGTCCTCGCCCACAGCGCCCTGGAGGACGAGCAGCTGCCAGAGCGAGTCCGCCTTCCCCGCATCGACGTGCTCGGCCAGCGGCCGGAAGTCGAGCCGGCCGGAGCCGAGGATCTCGAGGAGCTTCTCGTCGTACGCCGCGGAGGCCGGGTCGAAGCCGTACGGGCCTTCGGGGTCGTGCGCATGGCCGTGGTCGGCCGACGCGACGAGGGCGTGCCTGCCCGGAAGGCGCGCGATCGCTTCGCCGAGGCGGATGTGCGTGTCGAGGGGCAGGTCCCGCGCGGGCGCGACGACGACGACGCGCTTCGCACGCAGGCAGGAGAGCGGCACCTCGGTGCCCCAGTCGAGCGGATGCTCCGCCGACGCCGGATCGTTCCCGCCGAACGACACGCCGAGGATCGGGATGTCGGCTTCGAGCAGCGCCTGCGCGAGCTCGCGGTCCGTCTCCCACTCCCCCACCTTCCCGGCGACGACGACCGCGAAGTGGCCCTCGACGTGGACGTTGTGCGGCGTCACGACGATCGCCGTGCCGACGTTCGCGGCGTCGAAGCGGCGGCCGAGCTCCTCCATCGCCGCGCGCAGCTCCGACGCAAGGTCGAGGTCGCCGTGCGGCGCGACGGCGGCGAACACGATCACGGCAGCGTGGCGATCCGGTCGACGAGCATGTCGAGGAAGCGCGGCGCGTCGACGTCGACGCCAACCTGGGCGTTTCGCTTGGCGCTCGAGACCTGCCAGCGGTCGACGACCGTCCGGCCGTCGCAGAAGCGCGACGACGTCTCGATCTCGACGTTGCAGTGGACGGTCGTGAGGAGCGTCGGGTCGATGACGTGCGCGACGGCCATCGCGTCGTGGATGGGCGAGCCGTCGAAGCCGTAGCGGCGCTCGTGGAAGACCTGGAAGAAGTCGGACAGCTCCGCGACGACGCGGCCCGCCGTGCCCGTTCCGCGCAGCCGGTCGGCGTGCGCCCGTGTGAACAGGGCCTTGTGCGTGACGTCGAGGCCGACCATCGTGATCGGCACGCCGCTTCCGAACACGATCGCCGCCGCTTCGGGGTCGACGAACGCGTTGAACTCCGCCGCGGGCGTGATGTTCCCCTCGGCGATCGCGCCGCCCATCCAGACGATGCGCTCGACGGCGACGCCGCGCTCGACGAGCCGCGCCACGTTCGTCAGGGGGCCGGTCGGCACGAGGACGACGCCGGGCTCGAGCCAGCCGGCGGGATCGGCGTCGGAGACCTGCGCGGACGGCTCCGGCAGGTCGGGCCCGTCGAGCCCGCTCTCGCCGTGGACGTGCGGCGCCGTCCGGAGCGGGCGCTTCAGCGGCGCGTCCGCGCCGCGCACGACGGGGATGTCGGCGCGGCCGGCGAGCTCGAGCACCTTGAGCGCGTTTCGGGTCGTCTTGTCCACGGTCTGGTTCCCGGCCACGGTCACCACGCCGCGCAGCTCGACCTCGGGGGACGCAAGCGCGAGCAGGATCGCGATCGCGTCGTCGTGACCGGGATCGCAGTCGATGACGATGGGGATGCTCACAGCAGCGCGTCCACTTCATCCGCGGTCGGCAGGGATGTCTGGGCGCCGAAGCGGGACGCGGCGATCGCGCCCGCCGCACACGCGCGCCGCAGGGCCTCTTCGGAGGATCGGCCTTCGAGCGTGGAGACGACGAAGCACGCGGTGAAGGCGTCCCCCGCGCCGGTCCCGTCGACCGCCTCGACGCGCGGTGCGGCGACTCGAACGATCTCCTCCCCGTCCTCGAAGAGGACGGCGCCCTCGGGGCCGAGCGTCACCACGACCACGCCGTCCCGCTGCGGGAGCGCCTCCTCCTCGAAGCGGTTGACGATGGTGACGTCGGCCGCCGGGAACGGCCCGCGTGCGGGCGCGGCGTTGAGGAAGAAGCGGTCGGGCGCAAGCTCGGCTGCGCGCTCGACCGTCTCGAGCGGGATCTCGAGCTGGCAGAGGACGGCGTCCGTCTCTTCGATGTCGAGGTCGTCCGGCGTCAGCTCGAGGTTCGCGCCCGGCGCGACGACGATCTCGTTCTCGCCGTCGGCGTCGACGGTGATGAGCGCGACTCCCGTCGGGCCTTCGACGCGCTTCAGCCGGTCGAGCCTGACGCCTGCGCGCTCGAGCTCGGCGAGCGCGAGAGCTGCGAGCTCGTCGTTCCCGACGCACGCAATCAGCTCGACCTCCGCTCCGAGGCGCGCTGCCGCCACGGCCTGGTTCGCGCCCTTGCCCCCCGGGATGCGGCTGAACGTCGCGCCGGTCACGGTCTCGCCCGGGCGCGGCAGACGTTGCGCGCGCGCGACGAGGTCGACGTTGATCGACCCGACGACGGTCAGGCGAGGTACGGGCAAGCCTACGGCACCTGGTTACAGGCGAAGTGAGAGAGCCGCCGAGACCGCATTCGGCGCGAAGGCTAGGCGACGGTGAGGACGCGCAGGTCGTCGAGCGCGCCGCCGAGCAGGTTCTCGCGCAGGTCGAAGAGGCCCGCCCAGAGAATGGAGCGGTCGGGCACGAGCTCGATGCGCGCCGCGTCCGTGAGCCCTTCGAGCGCGCGCATGAGCACGGCGAGCTCGAGGTACGCCTGCGCGACGCGCTCCGGCGGGACGCGCACGCCGGCCCGGTCGAGGATCGGCTCCCAGTCGAGCAGCTCCGCTGCCCCCGGCCCTCCGTACCACGACCGCCCCTCCATCGCGTCCGTCTCGAGCTCGAGCAGGTAGCGGTCGAGCGGCTCCTCCAGGCCAGAGAGCGCGGTCTCCACGCGGTCGGCTGCCCGGCGCAGCGCCGCCTGCCGGCCGCCGGGAGTCGCCGGCTTGGGCTCGCCGCGCGCCCACTGCTCGAGCAGCCGGCAGAACGCGAGCGCGGCGGCCTCGCACGCGCCGAGCTGTGCGACGAGCCGCAGCGCGGTCGCCTGCTCGGTCGCGCACTCCTCGAGCACGTCCGCCCAGGTCGGGACGTAGCGCAGGCGGTGGGCCATCAGTGGTTGTCCCCGGGGGTACGGGGTGGCTCGGCCGCGCGAAAACCAAGCAGTGCAAGGACGCAGGGAGCGTTCGTAGCTTTCGCTACGGACGCGACCGAGGACGCAGCAATGCGCCGGTTTGCAGCCGTGCCGAGGCGCGGCGTACTCCCGGGGGCGACCACTAAACTTCTACCAGCACCGGGAGGATCATGGGCCGACGGCGCGTGCGGTCGTACACGATGCCGCCGAGCGCGTCGTGCAGGTGCTCCTGCAGCAGCTTGATCTCGGTGACGTCGTCGCGGAGGAGCTCCTCGAGCACGCGCGCGGCCTCGGTGCGCAGCTCGTCCAGGAGCGGCTCGGCGTTCTCGCCGAAGCCGCGGACGATCAGCTCGGGGGGCGCCGTCAGCGCGCCGGTGCCGTTCGACGCCGCCAGGGTGGCGACGATGATGACGACGCCGTCCTCGGCGAGCCGGCGCCGGTCGCGCAGCGCGACGTCGTGGACGTCGCCGACGCCGAGCCCGTCGACGAAGGTCATGCCGGCCGGGACGCGGTCGACGATGCGCGCCTTCCCGTCCGCGAGCTCGACGACCGTCCCGTTCTCCGCCATGACGATCGAGTCGACGCCGCCCTCGCGCGCGAGCTGCGCGTGCGCGGCGAGCATCCGGAACTCGCCGTGGACGGGCATGACGGCGCGCGGGCGCAGCAGGCCGATCATGGTCCGCAGCTCCTCCGCGCGCGCATGACCGGAGACGTGCACAGGCGCGTTGTCCTCGTGCAGGACCTCGGCCCCGGAGCGCGCCAGGCGGTTGATGGCGTCGTGGACGCGCAGCTCGTTCCCCGGGATCGGCTTCGCCGAGATGATGACGGTGTCGCCCGCCTCGACCGTGACCGCAGGATGGTCGTTGTACGCGATGCGCGTCATCGCCGACATCGGCTCGCCCTGGCTGCCGGTGCAGAGGATGAGCTGCATGTGCGGAGGCAGCTCGGCGAGCTCGTGCGGGCGCAGGATCGCGTCATCGGGGACGTTCATGTAGCCGAGGTTCCGCGCGATGTTCGCGTTCTTCCGCATCGAGCGCCCGACGAATGCCACCTTGCGTCCACATTCGATGCCGACGTCGGCGGCCTGCTGCATGCGGTGGACGTTAGAGGCGAAGGACGACACGAGGATCCGGCCGGTGCGCGAGGGAAAGATCTGGCGAAACGCCTCGCCGACCACGCGCTCCGACTGCGTGACCCCCGCGCGCTCGGCGTTCGTCGAGTCGCCGAGAAGGAGGTCGACGCCGCGGTTGCCGATCTCGGCGAGCTTGCCCACGTCCGTGCGCTGCCCGTCGACCGGCGTGTGGTCGAGCTTGTAGTCGCCCGTGTGCACCACGCGGCCACCGGGCGTCTCCAGCACGACGGCGGCGGCGTCCGGGATCGAGTGCGCCACGCGCACGAGCTCGATGCGAAACGGGCCGAGGTCGAACGGCTCGTCGCCCGGCGCCACCTCGCGCAGCTCGGCCTCGCGCGCAAGCCCGTGCTCGTCGAGCTTCGACTTGATCAGCCCGAGCGTCAGCCGCGTCGCGACGACGACCGGGACGCGCACCTCGCGCATGAGGTACGGCAGGGAGCCGACGTGATCTTCGTGGCCGTGCGTGAGGATGACGCCGCGGATCATCTCCGCGCGCTCGACGAGGTACGAGAAGTCCGGCAGGACGAGGTCGACGCCGAGGTGCTCGTCGCGCGGGAACGCGAGACCCGCGTCGACGATGACGATCGACCCTTCGGCCTCGTAGACGGTCATGTTCTTCCCCACCTCGCCGAGGCCGCCGAGGGGAATGATGCGGCATACGCCCACCGGAGTTACGCCTGGACCGGCTGGAGCACACCGGCCCGCTCGAGGCAGGCGCGCACCTGCGCGAGCTCCTGGTCGGTCGGCTCGACCATCGGCAGGCGATAGCCACCGACCTCGTGCCCGAGGAGGTTGACGGCGGCCTTGATCGGAATCGGGTTCGTCTGGATCTTCAGCAGCTCGAACGCCGGTGCCATCTCGTCGTTCAGCGCTTTCGCGCGAGCGGTATCGCCCCGCTTGAAGCTCGTGACCATCTCCTTCGTCTGCGGGCCCCAGACGTGCGTGTGCACGCAGATCCCGCCCTCGCCGCCGAGCTCGAGGAACGGGTAGACGAGGTTGTCGTCGCCCGCGTACAGCGTGAGCCCGGTGTCGACGATGTGCCGCGCCTGGTCGAGGTCGCCGTGCGCCTGCTTGACGGCGGTGACGTTCTCGATCTCGGACAGCTCGGTGATCGTCTCCGGCTCGATGTTCACGATGACGCGGCTCGGGATGTTGTACGCGATCACCGGCTTGTCGGTGACGACGGCGATCTCCTGGAAGTGGCGGACGATCGCGCGCTGCGGCGGCTTGTTGTAGTACGGCGCGACCGCGAGGATGGCGTCCACGCCGAGATCGTGCGCCTCGCCGGTGAGGTCGACCGAGTGCACGGTGTCGTACGTCCCGGTGTTGGCGACGACGCTGGCCCGGTCGCCGACCGCGTCCACGGCGGCGGCGAAGAGCTCGAGCTTCTCCTCGTCGGTGAGGGTCGGAGCCTCTCCCGTCGTGCCGGCGACGACGAGACCGTCGGAGCCGTTCTCGACCAGGTGGACGGCGAGGCGCCGGAAGGCGTCCACGTCGACCGTCCCGTCCTGGTGGAACGGGGTGACGATTGCGGTCAGGACTTCGCCGAGCACGGAACCATTTTACGTGAGCATGTCCGACAGCTCCCGGAGGACGAAGAAGATCGCCTCCGAGAAGCTCGGATACGGCTGGATCGTGTCCACGAGGACGTCGACCGGCGTCGCCGAGCGGACTGCGAGGGTGAGCTGGCCGAGCCACTCCGTCGCCTGCGGCCCGACCGCGACGGCGCCGACGAGTACGCGCTCGGCCGGATCGGCGAAGACGCGCACGAACCCGTCCCGCTTCGGACGCTCGTACGTGGACAGGCGCGGCGTCGCGGTCATCTCCCAGCGGGCGGAGACCAGGCCGTCGCCTTCGGTGCGGCCGACGGTGCCGACCTCGGGATCGGTGAAGATCCCCGCCGGGACGGCACGGTAGTCCGCCTTCGCCGCGCGGCCCACCATGTCGGCGGCGGCGACCCGGGCCTGGTACTTGCCGACGTGCGTGAACAGGGCGACGCCGGTGACGTCGCCGAGCGCCCACACGCCGTCCGCGGCGCGGAGCCGCTCGTCCACCTCGATGCCACGGGGCCCGATCGAGACGCCGAGCTGCTCGAGCCCGAGACCCTGGACGTGCGGCCGTCGCCCGGTCGCGACGAGGAGCTTCTCCGCATCCACGGTAGAGCCGTCCGAGAGCGTCAGCCGAACGCCGGGCTCGACGCGCTCGACGCCGACGTCGGTGCGGACGTCGATGCCCTCCGACCGGAAGACGTCCACCATCAGCGCACCGGCGTCCTCGTGCACGCGTCCGAGCAGGCGGGGCCCGCGCTCGATCACCGTCACCTGTGCGCCCATCTGCGCGAAGAACTGCGCGAGCTCTGCGCCGACCGGGCCGCCGCCCATCACCGCGAGGCTCCTCGGAATCTCGTGTGCGCGCGTGGCGTCCTGGTTCGTCCAGTAGTCGACGCTGTCGAGCCCGTCGACGGGCGGGATGGCCGGCGCCGAGCCGGTGGCGATCACGAGCCGGTCGTACGGGATCTCCGGCCCGTCCTCGACCTCGATCATGCCCGGGCGCGCGACGCGGCCGTAGCCGCGCACGAACGCGCACCGCTGTCCCTCGAGCCACTCGAGCTGTCCGGTGTCGTCCCAGTCGCTCGTCACCCAGTCCCGCCAGGACCAGACGCCGTCCGCCTCCGGGCGTTGCGCGCGGAGGCCGGGCGCGCGGTCGAGCGACGAGGAGATCTCCGCCGCGCGGAGCATCGTCTTCGTCGGCATGCATGCGTAGTACGAGCACTCGCCGCCCACGAGCCGGCTCTCGACGAGGGTCAGCTCGACGTCGGCGTCGAGCCGGCGGAGGGCCCCGACGAAATGCTCGCCGGTCGACCCTCCGCCGAGAACGACGACCTTCACCTAGAGGAGGCCATTCGCCTTGAGGAACGACTTGGCGACCGCCGCCGGCGTCTTCTTGTCGACTGCGACAGCCTTGTTCATCGCGATCATCGCGGGGATGGTCAGCTTCGCGGTCACCGCGTTGATCGCGTGCTCGAGGTCCATCCCACCCGCCGCCAGCGTCTTCTTCGAGATGACCGGGGCGACGTTCTGGAACCCGAAGATGTGCTTCGTGTCCGTGAGCGGGGTGTACTTCCCGGTTGCGAGCGCCGGCTCGGTCGAGAAGATGTCACCCGCGGTCGCGTTGTGGTTGTCGAGCAGCGTCTCGACGCTGATGCTCCCGATCTGCACGAACTTCACCTTCGTGAGCCCGTAGATCTGCTTCAGCCCGAGCAGGCAGGTGATGCGCTTGTCGCACTCCGGGTACCCGGCGTACGTGAACGAGCCGAGCTTCTTCAGGTCGCCGATCGTCTTCAGCCCGTACTTCTGAGCCGTCGACTTCAGCACCGAGACCGTGTCGGCGTCGTAGAACGGCGTGGCGTTCAGCAGCGTGAGCCCGCGCGTCTCCTCGAACTTCTTCGCCGCTGCGAACGTCGCTGCTGCCGTCTTCGGAGACTTCTCTTTCGCGAGGTCGAGGACGATCACGCCGGTGTACTCCGGCAGCAGGTTGATCTTGCCGGTCTTGATGGCGGTGTCGGCGAGCTCGGAGCTGCCGAGGCTCCCGGCGTACTTCACCGTGTAGCCCTTCGCCTGGAGTGCCTGTCCGTAGAGCTGGCCGAGGATGTACTCCTCGGTGAAGTTCTTGTTGCCGACGATGATCGTGGGCTTGGCCTGCGGAGTCGCCGAGGCGACTGCCGCCGTCCCACCCAAGACGATCGCGACACCCAACGAGATCGCGAATGCCGCCTTCGCGGCACGCCGCGTGTGCTTCCTGATCATTGTCCCTCCCGGGAACGGGGAATAGGTACCCCGTGGAGCCTACGGAACCGGCACAGGTCTAGGCGAGGCCGCCCTCCGGACGACGGAGAGGATCACGGCCGCCAGGAAGGCGAGCGCAGACACCCACAGCGAGGCGGCGACGACGCCGGCGAGGCCGTAAGTCGGCTGGTTGACGATGATGTCGCCGAGCCCTCCCCCGCCCGCGATCGAGGCGATGGTCGCCGTGGCGATGACGAAGATCGCGGAGATGCGGATGCCCGCAAGCACGAGCGGCAGACCGAGCGGCAGCTCGACGCGCCGCAGGACCTCGAGCTCGGTCATCCCCATCCCGCGCGCGGCGTCGACGACGTCGCGGTCGCAGGCGTCGATGGCGAAGAACGCGTTCGTGAGGATCGGCGGAATCGCCAGGACGACGAGCGCCACGGTGTTGTTCCAGAACCCGATCCCGAAGACCGTCAGCCCGAACGCGATGAGGACGAGGCTCGGGAGCGCCCTGCCGACGTTCGACACGCTTGCGGCGAGGAAGAGCCCGCGGTGCAGATGGCCGAGCCAGAGCCCGAGCGGCAGCGCCAGGAGGAGCGCGATGCCGAGCGCGGCCCCGGAGAGCTCGAGATGCTGACCCGTCTTCTCGAGCAGGAGATGCGGGTGCTCGCCCATGAACCGGAACGCGTGCGCGAACGTTCTCACGCCGACCTCGCCCACGGAGTCAGAGCGCGCTGAAGGAGAACGAGTGCGCCGTCCGCGACGAGCGCGAGCGCGACCACCATTCCGCCCGCGGCGAAGATCTCGGTCTTGAAGACGTTCTGCTCGAGCGCGATGAAGATCGGCGCGCCGAGGCCCTTGGCGACGACGAACGAGGCCACCGTCGCGATCGAGATGGTCGAGACCATCGCGATGCGGAGGCCGGCGAGGATCGCCGGCAGCGCGAGCGGCAGCTCGACGCGTGTGAACGTCTGCAGGCGCGTGAAGCCGGAGCCGCGAGCGACGTCGACCATCTCGGCCGGTACGCCGCGCAGCCCCTCGATCATGTTGCGATAGAGGATGAGCAGCGTGTACGAGACGAGCGCGATCTCGACGGTCGTGACGCTGATCCCCGTGATCGGCACGAGCAGCTGGAAGAGCGCGAGGCTCGGGATGGTGTAGAGGAAGTCGGACACGATGCCGATCGGCGGATCGAGAACGCGGAAGCGGAAGCCGGCGAGCGCGAGGGCGAATGCGATCGCGAAGCCGAGTCCGATCGCGATCGAGGACAGCTCGATGTGCTGGATGAGCGCCGGCTGGAGCGTGTCGCCCCAGTGATTGCGCACCCACTCGGCGCAGAACCAGCCGTTGTTCACCTCGCACGAGCTGCCCTGGCCGAAGTTCGGGATGACGGGGCCGCCGGCGACGATCACGACAGCAATGCCTCCCTCGTCACCGAGCCCACCACCGCGCCCGACTCGTCGGTGACGGCGAGGGTGTGGGCGTGGTTCTCGACGAGGAGCGCGAGCGCCTCCCGGAGCGTCGCCGTGCGTGGAAGGCGCGGGCCGTCTGCCGGCGCGCCGAGCTCGAGCTCGGCGAGCGTGTGCAGAGCGAGCGCCTTCAGCGCGCGGTCGGCCCCGACGAACTCGGCGACGAACTCGTCGGCGGGCCGCTCGAGGATCGCCTTCGGCGTGTCGTACTGCGCCAGCCGGCCGCCCCGACGCAGGATGGCGATGCGGTCGCCGATCTTGATCGCCTCGTCGATGTCGTGCGTGACGAAGACGACAGTCTTCCGCACCTCCAGCTGCAGGCGCAGGAACTCGTCCTGCAGCCGTGAGCGGACGATCGGGTCGATCGCGCCGAAGGGCTCGTCCATGAGCATCAGCGGCGGATCGCCCGCAAGCGCGCGCGCGAGCCCGACGCGCTGACGCTCTCCACCGGAGAGCTGCGCCGGGTACCGCTTCCCGTAGGACTGATCGAGGCCGACGAGGTCGAGCAGCTCCTGGGAGCGCGTGTGGATCCACGACCGCGACCGGCCGTACAGCCGCGGGACGGTGCCGATGTTCGCCTCGATCGTCATGTGCGGAAAGAGGCCGACCTGCTGGATGACGTAGCCGATGCCGCGGCGCAGCTGCACGAGGTTCTGCTCGCGGATGCTCGTGCCGTCGATGCGGATGTCGCCGCTCGTCAGCTCGATCAGCCGGTTGACCAGCCTGAGCGCGGTCGTCTTTCCGCCCCCGGACGGACCGACGAGCACGCAGATCTCCCCCGCGGGGACGGTGAGCGAGAGCCCGTCGACTGCGGCGCCGTCGGTTCCCGAGTACTGCTTGGTCGCCTCGTCGAAGACGAGCTCCGCCGCCTGGCCCGACATCCGGTGAACTATCGCCTACGCGGGTGCTCGAGCCTCACAGCAACGCCTCCAGCCCGACGGTCAGGCCCGGTGGGAGGCTGTCGAGCTTCTCGAGCGCGAGCAGGACGCCCTCGGCGAACGATTCGCGGGCGGTCGTGTCGTGGCGGATCGTCAGCAGCTGGCCCTCGCTGCCGAAGATCACCTCCTGGTGCGCCACGAGGCCGGGCAGGCGCACGGAGTGGACGACCGTGTCGCCGCCGATCAGCTCCGCGGTCGCGCGGGCCGTTCCCGACGGCGCGTCCTTCTTCGCCTCGTTGTGCAGCTCGATGATCTCGGCGCGCGGGAAGAACGCGGCCGCCTCGCGCGCGAAGCGCATCATCAGCACCGCGCCGGTGGAGAAGTTCGGCGCGACGAAGAGCCGCAGTCCACGCTCGGCCGCGAGGTCGTGCAGCGGCCGCGGGTCCCAGCCCGTCGTACCGACGACGCACGACACGCCCTGCTCGAGCGCTGCGCGAGCATTCGCCGGCGCCGCGTCGGGCGTCGTGAAGTCGACGCACGCGTCGAGGCCGCCGACGTCGGGCTCGTCGCCGATCTCGATCGCCTTCACCTCGTGACCGGCGCGCTCCAGCACAGGCTTGAGCGCCGCCCCGACCTTGCCCTCCGCGCCGAACAACGCAAGCCTCATGCGGCCTTCCGCGTGACGCCGTTGCCGATCGCCGCACGGAACCGGTCCTCATTCGGGCCGACGCAGGCCGCCGACAGCCGGTCGGAAGCGAGCAGGACGCCCGCGAGCTCGGCCACCGCATCCGGCTCGACCGAGTCCACCTCCGCGATGATCCGCTCGAAGCTCAAGAGCTCGGTGTCGGTGATGAGCGACTTGCCGAGCCGGCTCATCCGGTTCGAGGTCGACTCCATCGACAGCATGATGCGTCCCTTCATGCTCTCCTTCGCGCGCTCGAGCTCGCCCTTCCGAAAGGAGCCGGCGGCGAGCTCGGCGATCTGCTCCGCGCAGATCTCGACGCACGTGGCGAGATTCTCCTCGCGCGTTCCGACGTAGACCCCGACGAGGCCCGTGTCCGTGTACTGCGACGCGAATGTGTACACGGAGTAGGCCATGCCGCGCTTCTCGCGGATCTCCTGGAAGAGTCGCGACGAGGCGGAGCCGCCGAGGATCGAGTCGAGCAGCGATGCGGCGAAGCGGCGCGGGTCGGAGCGGGAGATCCCGGGCGCGCCGAGACAGAGGTGGTACTGCTCCGTCTCCTTGCGCTCGAAGCGTAGGCCCGGCGGCGGCGCCTGCGTCAGAGGCCGCCGCACCCGCGGGGCGGATCGGCCGCCCGCGGCGGACTTCCGCTCGAAGCGCTCGAGGAGGGAGACGAGGCGGTCGTGCGCAATGTTCCCCGCCGCGGCGACGACGACGTTGCCGCCCGTGTACATCGCCCGGTGATAGGCCGCGACCGACCTGCGGCTCACCGACGAGATCACGTCGGCCGTTCCGATGACCGGCCGGCCGAGCGCGTGGCTCCCGAACACCGCTTCGGAGAAGAGGTCGTGGACGAGCTCCTGCGGCGTGTCCTCGTACATCGCGATCTCCTCGAGGACGACCTCGCGCTCCTGGTCGAGGTCGGCGAACGCAGGGGCGAAGACCATGTCGGTCATCACCTCGAGAGCTTCATCCGCATGCCTGTCCGGGACGCGCGCATAGACGACCGTGTGCTCGCGCGAGGTGGCTGCGTTCAGCTCGGCGCCCATGGTGTCGAACGTCTCCGCGATCTCCTGTGCGTCATAGGAGCGCGAGCCCTTGAAGAGCAGGTGCTCGATGAAGTGCGACACACCGGCCCGGTCGTCGCGCTCGTCGCGCGACCCGGCCCCGATCCAGAAGCCGATCGCGACCGAGCGCACGCTCGGCACGCGCTCGGTGATGACGCGCTCCCCGGAGTCGAGCTCGGACAGGACGTACTTCTGCATGTCCCGATGGTAAGGCAGGGGCCAGGCCCCGATACGAGAGGGCTACGAGAGGGTCACGGCACCTCGAAGACGCCCGTGATTCCGCGGGCGTCCCCGTGACACCTCCGTAACAGGGCCTGGCCCCAGCCTGTGGAGAACGCGTGAGGCTAGGCGACGAACTGGAGGCCGGTGCCGGACCGCTTCGCCTCGTAGAGTGCCTCGTCCGCCAGTCGGAACAGCGCCTGCGCGTCGTTCGCGTCGCCGGGGCACGAGGCGACGCCGAAGCTCGCCCGCATGCCGGACATCTGGTTGCGGACGCGGTCGATCACTCCGCGCGCGGCGCTCTCGGTCGCCTCCGCGAGGATGAGCGCGAACTCGTCGCCGCCGATGCGGAATGCGTTGTCTCCCTTGCGCAAGGCCTTCTCGATCGTTCGCGCGAACACCTGCAGGGCCTCGTCGCCGCCGGTGTGCCCGAGCCGGTCGTTGACGCCCTTGAAGCCGTCGAGATCGCACACGACGAGCGCGAACTCGCGGTCGTACCGCAGGGCGCGCGCGACCTCGGCCTCGAGGCGCTCGACGAATGCGCGGCGGTTCAACAGGCGCGTGAGCGGATCGTGGTCGGCGAGGAAGCTCAGCTCGCGCACGCGCTCGGCCGAGACGATCGCCGCGGCCGCCTGGTTCGCGAAGATGCGCAGCGCCTGCAGCTTCTCGCTCGACGGCAGCAGCCGGTCGACCGGCTCGTCGGCGGAGAGGATGCCGATGATCGCCTCGTCGGCGTCACGCAGCGGAACGAGGAGCCAATGCCGGTTCCACGCGTGCGGCCCGCGGCCGTTCAGCTTCGACGCGTACGTCATCTTCTCCCGCGGGACGCGACGCTCGGCCTCCACGTTCGGAACGAGATAGCAGCCTTCGACCTCGAACAGCGGGTCGAACAGCGGCATGAGCTCCGGCAGATAGACCGGTGCCGTGACGACGGTCTCCCGGTCCCACCCGACGGTCGCGCCCGCGCTCACACGGCTCGTTTCCGGATCGGCGAGCAGGACGAGAACGTTCTGGAAGCCGAGCGCGTCGCGCACGCCGACGCATACTCGCTGCATGATCGCGTCTGCGCTCGGATGCGCGGTGAGCCCGGTCGACACGCGCAGCAGCTGCTCCAGGGCGAGGCGATGCCGCTCGGCGTCCGCAGCCTCCTGCGCGGACTGCAGGGCCATCGCGGCGTGATCTGCGAGCGCGACGAGAACGTCGAGGTCCTCGTCCGTCGGGCGCAGCCGGTTCGCCGGCTCGTCGACGGACAGGATCCCGAGGAGGTGCCCGTCGTGATGGCGCATCGGGACGAAGAGCGCGTCCAGCGGATGCCACGCGTTCTCGCCGTCGCCGGCGGCCTCATCCGGGAGATAGAAGTCGTCGCTGAGCGTCTCCCAGTCGAACTCGCCCGCCGGTACGACGTAGGCGCCGCGCCGGTGGAAGCGATCGGCGAGGAGCGGCGCCCATTCCTCGATGCGGCGCACGTGACCGACGAGCGTCTTCTGCGCCTCCTCCCCGCCGTGCACCGCGGCCGTCTGGAAGTCGTCCCATTCCGGCCGGTAGAGGTTGATCGCAACCGTGCCGTAGCCGAGCGACTCGGCGATGACGCGCGCGATCGCCCACAGGAGGGCGGGCACGTCCCCGGCCGTGCGGACGAGCCGCGTGACCTCGAGCAGGCCGCGCAGCGGAGAGACGGGTAGATGATGCGACTGGGCCAGCGCGAGAGCCTCCTCACCCTGGTCATCGGCACGAACGCGCGGGTTCGGGTACCCCCTAAGAGTGAGAGGGCGGCCCGTCGGCCGCCCTCTCACGCGCTTTACCTAGCGACGGCCGCGGCCGCCGCCGCGGCGATCGTCTCGCCGCGGGCGCTCCTCTTCCGGAGGCCTCGGCGGTGCGTCCTTCGCCCGCTCGATCAGCTCCTCCGGCTGGACGAGACGGCCGTCCTCGTGCTTGGCGATCAGCTTCAGGCCGATCCGGCCGCGCGCCTTGTCCACTTCCTGGACGACGACGTCGACGATGTCGCCTCGCGCCATGACGTCCTCGATGTGACCGACGCGCCCCGGGCCGACGTTCGACACGTGGAGGAGCCCGTCGGTTCCCTTCTTCAGCTCCACGAACGCGCCGAACTGGGTCGTCTTCACGACCTTGCCGGTGTAGGTGTCCCCGACCTCCGGCTCCTTCGTCAGCGCCTGGATGGCGGAGATCGCCGCGTCGGCCTTCGTGCCCTCCGTGGCGTAGATGAGGATCGTGCCGTCCTCCTCGATGTCGATCTGCACCTCGTAGTCGGCCTCGAGGCCGCGGATCGTCTCGCCGCCCTTGCCGATGACCATGCCGATCTTCTCCTGGTCGATCTTGATCGACGTGATCCGCGGCGCGTTCTCGGACAGCTCGGCACGCGACTCGGGAATGACCTCGAGCATCTTGTCGAGGATGAACTCACGTGCCCGCTTCGCCTGCTCGAGCGCGTCTCGCATGATCTGCTGCGTGACGCCCGTGATCTTGATGTCCATCTGGAGCGCGGTGATGCCCTCCCGCGAGCCGGCGACCTTGAAGTCCATGTCGCCCAGGTGGTCCTCCGCGCCCTGGATGTCGGTGAGGATGACGTAGTCGTCGCCCTCCTTCACGAGGCCCATCGCGATGCCGCTGACCGGCGCCTTGATCGGCACGCCGGCGTCCATGAGCGACAGCGTCGAGCCGCACACCGAGCCCATCGACGACGAGCCGTTCGACTCGAGCGTCTCGGAGACGATGCGGATCGTGTACGGGAACTCGTCCGCGCTCGGGATGACCGCCTCGAGCGCCCGCTGTGCAAGCGCGCCGTGACCGATGTCACGCCGCTTCGGGCCGCGCATGAAGCCCGTCTCCCCGACCGAGTACGGCGGGAAGTTGTAGTGGTGCATGTACCGGCGCTCGGCCTCGAGCGACAAGTCGTCGATGCGCTGCCCCTCCTTCGCCGTGCCGAGCGTGAGCGACGAGAGGATCTGCGTCTGGCCGCGCTGGAACAGGCCGGAGCCGTGCGAGCGCGGGTTGACGCCGACCTCGACCTCGATCGGCCGGATCTCCTCGGTGCCACGCCCGTCGGGCCGCCGCTTGTCCACGGCGATCTTCTTGCGGACGAGGTCCTTGTAGATCGCATCGCCTGCCTTCTTGATGTACGAGCGCGTGACCGAGTCCTTCGCGGGCTCCTCGCCGTCGGCCGTGACCGGCCCGGCGGGGAACGGCAGGCGAAGCTCCTCGCCGATGCGCTCGAAGAGCAGCTGCCGCTTCGCGGACTTCAGCTGCTTCGAGTCCTGCTCGGCGTCGGTCAGCGCACGCAGGTCGTCGCCGAACTGCTCGCGCAGCGGGCCCTCGACCGCGGTCGAGCGCTGCTTCTCGAGCAGCGCCTGGAGCGCCGCCCGGACCTGCACCTGGCGTGTGATGTCCTCGTCGGTCGAGTCCATCGACAGCGTCGGCGCAAGCTCGCCGGCGAGCTCCTCGACGACGGCGCTCGCGTCCTTCAGGCCGACCTGCTGGATGCGCTCCCACACCGTGTGGCCATGGTCGCGCTCCACCTCGGCGACGAGCTCGAGGTCGAGCCACTTCGCCTTGCCGGCCTGGCTGCGCAAGTCCTCCTGCGCCTCGCACAGCTTGACGATCTCGCGGTGCGCGAGCTCGAGCGCCTCGAGGATCGTGTCCTCGGGGATCTCCTCGCCTCCGGCCTCGACCATCGTCAGGCCGTCCTTCGTGCCGACGACGATGAGGTCGAGGCTCGCCTCGTCCTCCATCGCGCGGAGCGTCGGGTTGACGACGAGCTTTCCGTCGATCTGACCGACGCGGACCGCGCCGACCGGCCCGAGGAACGGCAGCGGCGAGATCATCAGCGCCGCGGACGCGCCGTTGATGCACAGGATGTCGTGCGCCGTCACGAGGTCGGCGGACAGGACGGTGCAGATGACCTGCACCTCGTTGCGGAAGCCCTTCGGCCACAGCGGCCGGATCGGCCGGTCGATCATGCGCGCAGTGAGGATCGCGCGCTCCGTCGGACGTCCCTCGCGCTTGAAGAAGCCGCCCGGGATCTTGCCGGCGGCGTACATGCGCTCCTCGACGTCGACGGTGAGCGGGAAGAAGTCCGCTCCTTCGCGCGCCTCGATCCGGCCCTGGGCGGTCGCGAGAACCATCGTCTCGCCGGAGCGAATGACGACGGCCCCGTCCGCCTGCTTCGCGAGCTTGCCGGTCTCGAACGTGATCTCCTGCTCGCCCACCTGCACGGAGACGCGAGCCCGTTGCTCGGTCGTGATGCTCATCGATTTTCCTCCACTCTGCTTCGGGCGGAGAGTGGGAGTTGAGACAGCCCCGTGACCGGCCTCGGAGCTCGCTCAACTTCCACTCTCCTGTTGGCCCCGGCCTATCTACGCAGGCCGAGCTCCTTGATCAGGGCGCGATAGCCCTCGAGGTCGTGCTTCTGGAGATACGTCAGGAAGCGGCGGCGCCGGCCGACGAGCTTCAGCAGCCCGCGGCGGGAGTAGTGGTCGTGCTTGTGCGTGCGCAGATGCTCGGTCAGCTCGTTGATGCGCTGCGTGAGCATTGCGATCTGCACCTGCGGCGAGCCGGTGTCCGCCTCGCCGCGGCCGTGCTTCTTGATGATCTCCAGCTTTGCTTCCTTGGTGAGGGCCATGAGCCTCCTCTGTCGTCGTCTCCCGAGCCCCCGCACGTCGCGCGAAGGAAGACACGCGCGACAGCCGGGACTGGGTCGGCGGATAGGGTAGCAATCCCGCATGGCTCCTGCGTTCGCGCTCCTTCCGGCAGTGGCCGCCGGCCACCCTGCCACCGCCGAGGTGGGCGTCGAGATCCTCGCGTGCGGAGGCTCGGCCGCCGACGCTGCGGTCGCCGCCGCGCTTGCGTCCTGCGTCGCGGAGACGGTCATGACCGGCCTCCTCGGCGGCGGCCACGCCATCTACTGGGACGCCGCCTCCGGGCGGGCGAGCAACCTCGACTGCTTCTGCGCAGTCCCCGGGCTCGGCGCGGCTCCGCGCACAGCGGAGCTGCTGCACCTGGAGGTGCCGTTCGGCGCCGAGCTCGTCCACTACGCCGTCGGGCCGGCCAGCTGCGCGGTTCCCGGCGTCGTCGCCGGGCTCGGCGCGCTGTGGGAGCGGCACGGCCGCCTGCCGTGGCCGAGCCTCGTCGAGCCGGCGCTCCTCCTCGCCCGCGACGGCGTGGACATGCCTCCCGCTCATGCCTCGTGTCTCGAGATGCTCGCCCCGGTGATGACGATGCGCGAGGGCGCGCGGATGTACGCACCCGGCGGCCGGCTCCTCCACGCGGGCGACCGGCTCGAGCAGCCCGGCCTCGTGACGGCGCTCGAGTCGCTTGCCGCCGAGGGCGCATCCGGCGCCTACGCCGGCACGATCGGCCGGTCGCTGCTCGCGCTCTCCGACGAGCGAGGCGGTCTCCTGACGCAGGCCGACCTCGACGCGTACGAGCCGCAGTGGAGCGAGCCGGCCGTCGCGTCGTGGAACGGCCTCAGGGTCCTCACGCGCGCCGGCCTGTCCGGCGTGCCGGCCGCGCTCGAGCGCCTGCCGCCCCTGCGCGCGCTGCCTCCGGCCGAGCGCCTCCTCGCGCTGCTCGGGGCGTTGGACGCCGCTTCCGGGCCGGAGACGCACACGACGAACCTCGCCGTCGCCGACGCGGACGGGAACGCCTGCGTCCTGACCACGAGCCTCGGCCTCGGCTCCGGCGACTGGCTGCCGGGCCTCGATCTGCACCTGAACAGCATGCTCGGCGAGGTCGACCTGCTGCACGGGCCGATGGAGCCCGGGCTGCGCATGCAGAGCATGATGGCGCCGAGCGTCGCGCTCGACGCGGACGGCCCCGTCCTGGCGGTCGGCGCTGCGGGCGGGACGCGGCTGCGCACCGCGCTCGTCGGCGTCGTCGCGGGAACGCTCGACGAGGGCCTCCCGCCCCAGGAGGCGGTCGACCGCCCGCGCGCGCACGCGGCCGCCGGCGTCGTCAACGTCGAGCCGGGCGTCGACGAGGACGCGATCGCGCAGCTGGAGGCGTCAGGCCGGCCCGTCCGGCGTTGGCCGGCCCTGCACCACTACTTCGGCGGAGTCAGCGGAATCGGGCGGCGAAGCGCGGCGGCCGACCCCCGGAGGAGCGGTATGGCCCTCTCGGCTCGCGACCGAGACTGACCGGGATCCACCCGACGTAGCCGCAGACGGGGCAGCCCGGGTTCATCTCGCTCGTCCCGCCGAAGGTCGGCTTCGCGTAGACGGCGCCGCACTCGAGGCAGCGAACGCCGGCGAGCACGCGCAGCCGGTTCACGGACGAGCTCGCGGCAGCTTCCATACCGACGAAGATGCCGCCGGCGGCAAAACCTCACGCTGGGGGTCTCACCTCGCGCGCGCGGCGGACGTCGGCCGCGATCTGCTCGACGAGCTCCGCCTCCGAGCCGAAGGCGGCCTCGTCCCGCAGCCGCTCCCAGAGCTCGACCACGAGCCGGCTTCCGTACAGGTCGCCGTCGAAGTCGAGCAGGTGGGCCTCGACGCGCCGCTCGGTGCCGCCGAAGTGCGGATTCGTCCCGATCGAGACGGCAGCACGCCCGCCGAGCGCCGAGCCTGCGTAGATGCCGAGGGCCGGCACGAGCAGACCGGGCGCGATGTCGAGGTTCGCCGTCGGGAAGCCGAGCGCGGCGCCGCGATGCTCCCCGTGCACGACGGTCCCGTCGACCTCGGGGGGCCGACCGAGCAGCTGCGCCGCCTCCGCCACCTCGCCGGCCGCGAGCAGGCGGCGGATGTGGCTCGACGAGACGTTGTCCACGAGCGGGACGCGGCGGACGTCGAATCCCAGCCGCTCGAGCAGCGCAAGGTCGCCCGACCGGCCGCGCCCGAAGCGGAAGCCGTCGCCCGCCGCCACGACCTCGGCGCCCATCGCGTGGAGGATCGAGTCGGCGAACTCCTCTGCCGTGCGCTCCGCGAGCCCCGGATCGAAACGGCAGACGAGCGCGTCGTCCATGCCCCGGTCGGCGAGCAGCTCCAGCCGTCGCTCGAGCGTGGTCAGGAGCTCGACCGGCTCACCGAAGAGCGACCGCGGATGTGGGTCGAACGTGATCACCGCCGGCCGTAGCCCGGCGCCGGTGGCGGCCTCCAGCACGCGCGCGTGCCCACGATGGACGCCGTCGAAGGTGCCGATCGCGACGGCGCGGCGCGCCGGCTCGAGCTCCTCTGGGCTGTGCGCGACGTTCACAGCGCGGCGAGCACCTCGACCTCGTCGAGCAGGCATCCCGGCTCGAATGACTCCGGCGGGACCGCGTCCTCGACGGAGAACGGTCCGACGGCCGTCCGCCGCAGGGTGCGGCAGTGGCCGCCGAGCGCCTGCGCGATCGCGCGGACGTACGTGCCGCTGCTCACACGCAGGTCCAGCGTGACGGTGGTCGCATCTCGGTCGACGACGTCGAGCTCATGCACGATCGAACGCCGCAGCGGCATCTCGACTTCCACTCCGCGTCTGTGCAGCTTGTACGCACGCTCGCCGCCGATCTTCACAGCCGACGCGGCCGGAACGGGGAGCTCGATCTCGCCGCGCAGGCGGTCGAGGTCGAGCGTCGCCGGGGGCTCGTGCCGCTCGAGGACGTCTCCCTCCGGGTCGCCGGTCGTCGTCGTCGCCGTCAGGTCGATCGTGGTCAGATAGCGCTTGTCCAGCCCGACGAGCCGCGGTGCAAGCCTCGTCGCGCGCCCGGAGAGGAGCAGGAGCAGCCCGGTCGCGAACGGATCGAGCGTGCCGGCGTGTCCTGTACGCGCGCCCGTGATGCGCCGTATCTGCGCGACGATCGCGAACGACGACGGGCCGGCGGGCTTGTCGACGAGCGCGACGCCTGCCGGGTCAAGCGCTCGCGCGGGCACGTTGCTCCACGAACCCGTCGCGGACGATGGCGGTGATCTCCTCGATCGCCAGGTCGCTCGAGAAGCCCGCGGCCTGGCGATGGCCGCCCCCGCCGAAGCGCCGTGCGATCGCCGATACGTCGAGCTCGTCGACGCTCGACCGCAACGACACGCGCCGCGTCGGCCCGTCCTCACGCGGCGGCTCGCGGATCAGCACGGCGAGCTCGGACCCTTCGACGGCGCGGAGGTAGTCGATGATGCCCTCCGAGTACGCCTCGACTGCGCCGACGTCGGAGAAGTCGTTGCGCAGGAGCACGGAGACGACGATGCGGCCGCCCTCGAGGACCTGCGCGCGGTCGAGCGCCCGTGCGAGCAGCTTCAGCTTCGCGAACTCGACGGATTCGTAGACCTGCTGGAAGACCGCGTGCACGTCCGCGCCCGCCTCGACGAGCTCCGCGGCGAGCCGCAGGGCCTTCGGCGTCGTGTTCGTGTACTGGAAGCGGCCGGTGTCGGTGACGAGCGCGATGTACAGAGGCTCGGCGATGTCGGAGGTGATCTCGACGCCGAGCTCGCGGAAGACGTCGCGCATGACCTCTCCCGTCGACGACGCCTCCGCAGCGATCAGGTTGACGTCGCCGAAGCGTGAGTTGTCGTGGTGATGATCGATGTCGACCGTGAGCTTCGCGCCCATGAGCTGCGTGGGATCGGGGCCGATGCGGTCTGCCTTTGCGCAGTCGACGGCGACGAGCACGCGGTCGGCGATGTCGGCGGGTACCGCGCGCGTGACGTCGTCGAGCGGCATGAACGCGTACTCGCGCGGGATGGGCGTGTCGCCGCTGAGGTACATGACGGCGTCCTTGCCGAGCTGGCGCAGCGCGAGCGTCGTCGCGAGCAGCGATCCGAGCGAATCGCCGTCCGGGTTCTCGTGGCTCACGACGACGAAGCGGTCGTTCGCGCGAAGCGCGTCGGCCACCGCCTGAAGGTCACTCGTCGTCTGGGGCGAGCTCATCGATGAGGTGGGTCATGCGCACGCCGCGCTCGACCGACGGATCGTACTCGAAGGTCAGTTGCGGGGTTCGCTTCATTCTCAGCTCCCGCGCCAGCCTCCCCTGCAGCAGCCCGTGGGCGGCGGTCAAGCCCTGGAGGGACGCCTTCCGCTTGCGCGTCGTACCGAGGACGCTGACGTACACGGTCGCCTGCCTGAGGTCCGGCGTCGTGTCCACGCCGGTGACGGTCACGAGCCCGATGCGCGGGTCCTTCAGCTCGAGCATCGCCTCTGCCAGCACCTGCCGCACCGACTCGTTCACTCTCCGCATCCGGTCGGTCATGGCCGTATTCAAGCCGGTCTCACTCGTCGGGGTCGACGATGAACCGCTCGGCGAGGGCGACCTCCCATTCCTGGCCGCGCAGCCACCGCTCGGCCTCGTCCAGCAGGCGCTCGGTCTCGCCGTGCTCGCGCGCCGTGCACGCGACCGTGAGGCGGGCGCGCTGCCAGACGTCGTGGTGGTCCACCTCCGCCACCGACGCCCCGACGCGGCGCTGGAGCTGGGCCTTCGCCGAGCGAAGGTGGTGGCGCTTCTCCTTCAGGGAGTGCGCGCCGGGGAAGTGCAGCTCGCACGTGAGGATGCCGACGAAGCCGCTGGCCATCGCGGCGGCGCGCGGTTACGAGGTTGCGGCGGAGGGCGCCTCGTCGAGCGACGTACGCTCGACCTCGCGCGTCTCGAAGACCTCGAGCACGTCGCCTTCCTTCACGTCGTTGAAGCCGTCGAGGAGGATGCCGCACTCGAAGCCTTCCGCCACCTCGCGCGCATCGTCCTTGAACCGCTTCAGCGCGGAGATGGTCGTCGTGTAGATCACGGTGCCGTCGCGGATGACGCGGACGTCCGCGTTCCTCCGGACGATGCCGTGCGTGACCATGCAGCCGGCGATCGTGCCCAGGCGCGAGACCTTGAACAGCGCGCGCACCTCGGCCTCGCCGATCGTCTCCTCGGTCTTGACCGCGGCGAGCTTTCCGACGAGGGCCCGCTCGATATCGTCGGTGAGCTGGTAGATGACGTTGTAGACGCGGATCTCGACGCCCTCGCGGGACGCGAGCTCGCGCGCCTCGGCGTTCGGCCGGACGTTGAACCCGACGATGAGCGCGTCGGATGCGGAGGCAAGCATGATGTCGTTCTGGGTGATCGCGCCGACGCCCTGGTGGATGACGTTCAGGCGCACCTCGGAATGCTCGAACTTCGACAGCTCGGAGACGACCGCCTCGACCGAGCCGACGACGTCGCCCTTGACCACGAGGTTGAGGTCGGAGACCTCGCCTGCCTGCATCTGCTCGAACAGGTTCTCGAGCGAGGCGCCGGACGGACGCTGCGTCGCCATCTGCTCGCGGCGCAAGCGTTCGGAGCGGCGCGTGGCCAGCTCGCGGGCGAGCCTGTCGTTCTCGACCACACGGCCGAGCTCGCCGGCGGGCGGCGGCTTGTCGAAGCCGAGGATCTCCACCGGCTCGCCGGGAAGCGCCTTCTGGATCTTCTCGCCCTTGTAGTTGAAGAGCGCCTTCACGCGGCCGTGCGCGTCGCCGGCGACGATGGCGTCGCCGACCTGCAGCGTTCCGCGGTGGATGAGCATCGTCGCCACCGGACCGCGACCGACGTCGAGGCGCGACTCGATGATCGGCCCCGACGCCTCCGTGTTCGGGTTCGCCTTCGGGTCGAGCTCGAGGTCGGCGACGAGCAGGATCTTCTCCAGCAATCCGTCGAGGCCGACCTGCGTCTTCGCCGACACCTCTGCGAACTGCGTCGTCCCGCCCCACTCCTCCGGCTGCAGCCCTTCCTGGGCGAGCTCGGACTTGACGCGGTCGAGGTTGGCGTCGGCGAGGTCGATCTTGTTGATCGCGACCACGATCGGCACCTCGGCGGCGCGCGCGTGCGCGATCGACTCCTTCGTCTGCGGCATGACGCCGTCGTCGGCGGCGACGACGAGGACGGCGATGTCCGTCACCTTCGCGCCGCGGGCGCGCATGGCGGTGAAGGCCTCATGGCCCGGCGTGTCGAGGAACGTAACCTTCCGGCCGTCGACGTCCACCTGGTAGGCGCCGATGTGCTGCGTGATGCCGCCGGCCTCGGTCGCAACGACCTTCGCGTTGCGGATGGCGTCGAGCAGCGTCGTCTTGCCGTGGTCGACGTGGCCCATGATCGTCACGACCGGCGGGCGCGTGACGAGCGCCTCCTCCGGATCGTCGAACGCCTCGGGCGCGTCGTCCTCCTCGTCGGACGCGTGCTTGATGTGCACCTCGCGCTTGAGCTCGGCGCCGATCAGCTCCACCTCTTCGTCGGTGAGCGACTGCGTCGCCGTGCGCATCTGGCCGAGGGCCATGAGAATCTTGATCAGCTCGGGCATCGGAACGCCGAGCGCCTGCGAGAAGTCGCGCACGGTGACGCCGGACTCGACCGTGACGGGCCCGGTGGGCTGCACGGGAGCCGTCGTGCGCGGCTCGCGCGGCGGGCCGTCATTGCGGCCGCGCGCCTGGCGCCCGTCCTGGCGCGGGCGGGCGGCCTGGTTGTCGATGACGACGCGCCGGCGTCGGCCCCCTGCTCCGCCGCCGCCGCGAGGGCGGAGCGGGCGATTCGGTCTGTTGCCTCCGTTAGGCATGCGGCTCCTCAGTGTAGATGCGGGCGAGCGCGGGATCGACCCGGACAGGCGTGTGCAGCGTGCGGGCGAATCCTCGCTGGGCGGTCGCCCGCTCGAAACAGGAGAGCCGCCGGCAGGTGTATGCACCGCGTCCCGGTGCGGCGCCGAGGCCGCGGACGAGCTCCCCGTCGACGGCGACGAAGCGGATGAGCTCTCCCTGCGGTGAGCGCCGGCCGCAGCCGGCGCACCGCCTGACCGGGACGACCACTACTCCTCGTCCGACCCTTCCGTCTCGACCGGGATTCCGGCAGGGACCTCGTCGAGCGGCGCGACCTCCGGCTCGGGCGAGGCGCCCTCCTCCTCCGGCTCGGCGCCGAGCGACGGGCCGACGCTCTCGGACTCCGACGGCTGCAGGTCGGACGCGATCTCGAGCCACGGCTCCTCCTCGGCGACGACCGGCTCCTCGTCGTCCGGCACGTCCTGGAGCGCGAGTGCCTGGTGCGCGGGAACGCCACACCAGCGCGAGCCCGGCAGCGCCGCGTTGGGGCACCGCTTGCCGTTCGCGAGGATGGCGCCGCAGCGGCCGGACAGATCCTGCTCGTCGCCGCCGCCGCCGAACGCGACGTCGGCCTCGGCCTGTGCGAACTCGCTGTCGCTCTGGATGTCGATCTTCCAGCCGGTCAGACGCGCGGCGAGGCGGGCGTTCATGCCCTCCTTGCCGATCGCGAGCGCGAGCTGGTCGTCGGGGACGACGACCGTCGCCTCCTTCGCGTCGTCGTCGAGGTACACCTCGCGAACGCGCGCAGGCGACAGCGCCTTCGCGACGAAGCGCGCGGGCTCCGGGTTCCACGGGATGATGTCGATCTTCTCGCCGCGCAGCTCGGACACGACCATGCGCACGCGCGAGCCTCGCGGCCCGACGCACGCGCCGACCGGGTCGACGCCCTGGGTGTGCGACTCGACGGCGATCTTCGAGCGGTAGCCCGGCTCGCGCGCGACGCCGCGGATCTCGACGAGGCCGTCGGCGATCTCCGGGACCTCGAGCTCGAACAGCGTCTTGATCAGCTCCGGGTCGCGGCGCGACAGGATGACCTGTGGCCCCTTCGTCCCCGAGCGGACCTCGGTGATGACCGCCTTGATGCGCGAGCCCTGCTCGTAGCGCTCCCCGTCGACCTGCTCGGAGCGCGGCAGCAGCGCCTCGACCTTGCCGAGGTCGACGAGCACGTTGTTGCGGTCGCCGGCCTGCTGCACGATGCCGGTCACGACCTCGGTGACGCGGTCGATGTACTCGTCGTACATCATCCGGCGCTCTTCCTCGCGGATGCGCTGCAGGATGACCTGCTTCGCGGTCTGCGCCGCGATGCGGCCGAAGCCCTCCGGCGTCACGTCCTCGCGCTTGATCTGATCCGCGGGGATGTCCGCCCAGTCGATGTCGAGATCGTCGTCGTTGATCAGCGTGTGCTGGCGCTCACCGGTCTCTTCCTCGAGCCGCTCGAGCTCTTCGAGCTTCCGCTCGCGTGCATCGTCGAGCAGGCGCTCCTCGATGTCCGGCGGCAGCTCGATCGAGAAGACGCGGAAGTCGCCGCGGTCGTCCATCTCGACGGCGGCATGGCGGGATGCCCCCGGCGTCTTCTTGTACGCGGCGAGCAGCGCGTCCTCGAGCGCCATGACGAGTGCGCCCTCTTCGATTCCCTTGTCGCGCTCGATCTCGCGAACGGCGTCGATGATCTCCTGGCTCATGGCCTACCTCTCGTCGATCAGATTTGCCCGCACGATGTTCGCGTACGGAATTACTTTCTCGTCGACAGTCACATGTGTCTCGTCCACGGCGACGACCTCGCCCTTCACCCGCTGTTTGTCGCTCGTGCGCAGCTTCACGCGGTGGCCGATGACGTGCGCAAAGTGCGACGGGGTGCGCAGCGGACGCTCGAATCCCGGTGACGAGACATCGACGCTGTACTCGCGCGTGTAGTCGCGGAGCAACCCGGAGATGTGCTCGCACAGCGCGAGGTCGACGCCCTCCGGGCGGTCGACGAAGACCGTGAAGTGGTCCGGGCTCTGCAGCTCGACGGCGAGGACCTCGACGCCGGGCAGATCGTGCTCGACCCGCGGTGCAATCTCGAGCTGCAGCTGCTTCTCCTTGTCGTGTGTGGTCGTCATGTCGAAAAAAAATGGGCCCGATGGGGCCCATTTCGCCAGAACTGCCGGTCAAAAATGGTGTCGGAAGTGTAGCAATCGGCGGGCGCGAGAGGAGTCGAGCGCCACGTTCCGGGGCCGGCCCGGCGGCGTCCGGCGGCTGCGCACCGGACCGCCTCGCAGGCGCTCGGCGAAATCCGTCCGCGAGAGCGCCTCCGCGCCCGCGATGTGCAGAATCCCGGCGAAATCGCGGCCTGCGAGCTCGAGCAGCGCGGTCGCGAGGTCGCGGACGCGGATCGGCGAGCGGATCTCGTCGCGGTGGAACTCGACGTCGTCGCGCCGTGCGAGCGCCTCCTGAGGGCCGTCGGGCGGGCCGTAGAGAAGCGAGGTCCGGACGATCGCCGCCCCGGGATGGATGCGCGCAACGAGCTGTTCCGCTTCGAGCTTCTGCTGGCCGTACTCG
>DATAMX010000142.1:0-13638 GCA_036260475.1 Gaiellaceae bacterium
CCAGGAAGGCGTAGTTGCTCTGCAGCTGTGCGTAGCGGTCGAGCTTGCGCTGCCCGCGCGTGTGCTCGGCGGACACCTTCGCGGCGCGCTGCTGGTCGTTCCAGAAATCGGGTTGCGCCAGCTCCTCTTCGAGCTCGGCGACGCGGGCCGTCAGCGAAGCGACGTCAAAGGTAACCACGAACCCAGTCCAGCTGGGCTCCGATCTCCTTCAGTTGCTCCTCGAGTGAGACCTCGCGTTCGTCCGCCATGCCGCGCCATCGTAGCGGTGTCTGACACCGAACTCGGTGTCAGACACCTGCGGCGAGGCGCCGCGGCGCTTCGTGTGCCGCGCCATCAACCCGGTGTCAGACACCGCACTCGGTGTCAGACACCTGCGGCTAGGCGCCGTGGCACTTCTTGAACTTCTTCCCGGAGCCGCACCAGCATGGGTCGTTGCGGCCGACCTTCCCGTGCTGGCCGGTCTGCACGGCGACGGGCGAGAGACCGAGCGTCGTCGCCGGCGCGGCGCCCCCGGCGGCCGCGATCGCGTCGGCGCCCTGCGCGATCTCGTGCTCGTAGCGCACGGTGCCGTTGCCCTGCTGCTGCGCGAGCTCCTGCTGCGCCTGCTCGGGCGCGAGCTCCGCATGGAAGAGATGGAGCACGACCTCGCCGCGGATCGCGCGGCTCAGCTCGGTGAACATGCGCTCGCCCTCGGCCGTGTACTCGACGAGCGGGTCCTTCTGCGCCATCGCGCGCAGGCCGATGCCTTCGCGCAGGTAGTCCATGTGCTCCAGATGCTCGCGCCAGCGGACGTCGACCACCTGGAGGATCACGAAGCGCTCGAGCTCGCGCATGAGCTCTGCGCCGAACTCCTCCTCCTTGGCCGCATACTCGTCGCGCGCATCGGTCTGGAACTCCTCGATGAGCGCGTCTCGCGTGATGTCGCCGAGATCCTCCCGCAGCTCCGCCGCCGTGATCTCCGTCGGGTACAGCGCCGCCATCGCGTTCGTCAGCGCCTCGAGGTCCCATTCCTCCGCGTACGCCTCCTCGGTGAACTGCGCGACCGTGTCCTCGACCACCTCGTCGATCCACAGCTTCACCTGCTCCGACATGTCCTCGCCCTCGAGCACCTGGCGGCGCTGCTCGTAGATGCGCCCGCGGTGCCGGTTGAGAACGTCGTCGTACTTGAGGACGTTCTTGCGCATGACGAAGTTCTGCTCCTCGACCTTCTTCTGCGCGCCCTCGATCTGGCGGCTGAGGATCTTCGCCTCCATGGGCTGGTCCTCCGGGATCTTGAAGCGCTCCATGATCCCCTTGATCCGGTCGCCTGCGAACAGGCGCACGAGATCGTCCTCGCCGGAGAGGTAGAAGCGCGTCTCCCCCGGATCGCCCTGGCGGCCGGAACGACCGCGAAGCTGGTTGTCGATGCGGCGCGACTCGTGGCGCTCGGTGCCGAGCACGTACAGGCCGCCGACCTCGCGCACGCCTTCGCCGAGCTTGATGTCGACGCCGCGGCCCGCCATGTTCGTCGCGATCGTCACCGCACCGGCCTGGCCCGCGTCCTTGATGATCTCCGCCTCGCGCGCATGCTCCTTCGCGTTCAGGACGTTGTGGCGCACGCCCTGGCGCGTGAGCAGCTGCGAGAGATACTCGGAGGTCTCGACCGCGATCGTGCCGACGAGCACGGGCTGGCCCTTTTCCGCGCGCTCCTTGATGTCGCGTGCGACGGCGGCGAACTTCCCTTCCTTCGTCTTGAAGACGAAGTCCTGCTTGTCGTCGCGCGCGACCGGGACGTTGGTGGGGATCTCGACGACGTTCAGGTTGTAGATCTCGACGAACTCCTTCTCCTCCGTCTTCGCCGTGCCGGTCATGCCGGCGAGCTTCTCGTACAGGCGGAAGTAGTTCTGGAGCGTGATCGTCGCCATCGTCAGGTGCTCTTCCTGGATGCGGACGTTCTCCTTCGCCTCCACTGCCTGGTGCAGGCCCTCGCTCCAGCGGCGGCCCTCCATGATGCGGCCGGTGAACTCGTCGACGATCTTCACCTCGTTGTCCTGGATGACGTAGTCGACGTCGCGCTGGTAGAGCGACTGCGCCTTCAGCGCCTGGATGGCGTGGTTGACGAGCTGTGAGTTCTGCGGCGCGTACAGGTTCTCGATGCGCAGCGCGCGCTCGATCTTGGCGACGCCCTGCTCGGTGAGCGCGACGGTCTTGTGCTTCTCGTCGTACTCGAAGTCGACGCCGAGCTGTTCCGCGTAGCCCTTCGGGTCGCCCGGGCTCGAACGGTGCCCGCTGAGCTGCGCGGCCACCCGCGCGAAGTCGTAGTAGATCTGCGCGGCCGTCTCCGGCTCACCGGAGATGATGAGCGGCGTACGCGCCTCGTCGACGAGGATGGAATCGACCTCGTCCACGATCGCGTACGGATGCCCGCGCTGCACCACGCCCTCGAGCGAGACCGACATGTTGTCGCGCAGGTAGTCGAACCCGAACTCGGAGTTCGTCCCGTACGTGACGTCGGCGCGATAGGCCTCGCGTCGCGGCTCGAACGGCATCATGTTCTCGATGTAGGCGGTCCGCATCCCGAGCGCCTCGAAGACGGGCTCCGTCCATTTCTGGTCGCGCTGGGCGAGATAGTCGTTCGTCGTCACGAGATGCACGCCCCTGCCCGCGAGGGCGTTCAGGTACATCGGCTGCACGGCGACGAAGGTCTTGCCCTCGCCGGTCTTCATCTCGGCGATGTCGCCCTCGTGCAGGACGATGCCGCCCATCAGCTGGACGTCGAACAGGCGCACGCCCATCGTGCGCTTGAACGCCTCGCGCACGGCTGCGAACGCCTCGAAGACGAGGTCGTCGAGGCTCTCGCCGTTCTCGATCCGCTGCCGGAAGTCGGCAGTCTTCGCAGCGAGGTCGGCGTCGGAGAGCTGCTCGAACTCCGGCTCGAGCGTGCCGATGTAGGCCGCCTGCTCGGCGAGCCGCTTGAGCCGTCGCCCTTCGCCGGCGCGGAGGACCTTTTCGAGAGAACCGAGCTGCTGGACCATGCAGGGACAGGGTACCGGCCTACAGGGGGTGCGCCCTGACCTCCCAGAGATCGCCGTCGAGCCGTTCCGCGTGCACCGCGTAGTCCCGTCCCTCCCGCCTTCCGCGCGCCTCCAGGGCCGGAATCGATCCGAAGATCCGTTGGCCGTCGACGCTCACGACTCGATCGTCCGGCGTCTCCGTGAGATCGATCGCGTCCCCGCTCGGAGCGTCGGGCAACGAGAGCACCTCGATCCGCCGCGCCTGTACCGCCCACAGGTCGGCGCGCTGGCGGGCCGCGCGTGCGCGATACGGCGGCTTCAGCTCCTGCTCGACCGCGTCGGCGAGCGGCTGCAGCTCCGAGTCGGACCCCTCTTCGACGAGCACGGAGCCGTCGGGAAGGACGACGAACGTCGCCGCGTCGCCCTCGATACCGGGCGCCTCCACGGTGTGCGTCGCGTCCCACTCGC
Source organism: Gaiellaceae bacterium (assembly GCA_036260475.1). Lineage (GTDB taxonomy): Bacteria > Actinomycetota > Thermoleophilia > Gaiellales > Gaiellaceae > Palsa-739. The sequence goes on from DATAMX010000142.1 coordinate 3,462, forward strand.
GCGGACGCTGCATGCCGTGGACGCCGACCTCTCGCCACGGCGCCGGCGCCTCGCGCTCGACGAGCCCTCCTTCGCGCGCGAGGCGCTCGTGCAGCGACTCCTTCCGCCTGAACAGGCTCAAGAGTCGAGCGCCGCCGCGTCCGCGGCATCGAGCGCGTGCTTGTCGATCTTCCTCTTCGTCGCCTTGCGGTCGCGCTCGTCCTTGACCTGGCGCAGGAGCTTCTCGGTCAGCTCGTCGATCGACGCCTTCATGTCGCGCGTCGCTTCACGTGCGCGCAGCGTGTGCCCTTTCAGCCAGACGGTCGCCTCCGCCACCTGGTTGTCGGAGATGGACGGGTTCTTCTCCACGGCAAGCTCGACCTCGACGCGCGCGAGCTTGCTCACTTGCTTGTCGAGCTTGCTCAGCTTGCGCTCCGCGTAGCTTCTGATGGCATCGCTCACCTCGAGGTTCTTGCCCTTGACGTGGAGCTCCATCTCGCCTCCTCGGGTCGCCTGAGTGTCCTTCTCCTACCTTAGTCCGCCGGTGCGAATCGCGCGGGCGAAACTCACCACATTCACATGTGCGGCGCCCGCGCCGCGGAGGGCCGCAGCGGCGGCCGAAGCGGTGGCGCCGCTCGTGTACACGTCGTCGACGAGAACGACGTCGCCCGTCACCGGACGCGCAGCGAAGGCACCTGCGACGTTGCGGCGGCGGGCGCCGAGCGGAAGGCCCCGCTGCCGCTGGGTCTCCCTTGCGCGGACGACGAGCGGGCGGCAGGGCAGCTGCCAACGCTCGGCGACGGCGCGGGCCAGCCGCTCGGCGGGATGGTGGCCGCGCTCGCCCTGCCGGCGACGGTCTGCCGGGACGAACGTCACCGCGTCTGCCTCCGGGCGCGGCACGCACTCGACGACGAGCGCGGCGGCGTCGTCGGCGATCCTGCGCAGCCCGCGCTCCTTCCAGCCGGCGACGAGCCTGCGCACGTTCTCGTCGTACGCGACCGCCGCGCGGGCCTGGGCGAAGGCCAGACGCCGTCCGGAGCACTCGCGGCAGCGCCGGACGGGCCACGCCGTCGGCGCGCCGCAGCGCTCACACAACGGCGGCTCGAGTCGCGGCAGGCGGGCACGGCAGCCCCCGCACAGGGCGACGCCGACCGCTCCACAGACGAGGCAGCGCCGCGGCAGCAAGAGGTCGAGCAGCCTAAGGCTCCTGGTCGCTTGCGGGGGTGAGCGATGCGATCGGCACCTCGTTCGCCGGCGAGGCTATGCCGCGAGGTGTGCCGTCAATCGAGCGAGTACGTGTCGCGCGGCGGCAACCCGCCCCGCTCGCGCATGCGGTTGTCGGCCGCCAGGAGCTGCTCCGGGTCGCCGATGTCGTACCAGCCGCCCTCGAAGCGGTAGGCGTACACGGGCTCGCGCTTGTGCAGCCACGCGACGTAGTTGCCGGGCTGGTCCGGCGGGTTCCCCGCGTCGAGATACGTCGGCACGAGCCGCGCGTGCGCACGCGCGTACAGATACGTCGCCGTTGCGGCGAGCGTGCTCGGCGGGTCCTCGGGCTTCTCGACGAAGTCGACGATCCGCTCGTCCTCGTCGACGGCCACGATCCCGTACTTCCGCGCGAGCTCGAGATCACGCACGTCGTGCACGGCGAGCGCGCTCGCCCCCTCCTTGCCGCGCCAGAACTCGACGTAGGCGGAGAGGCTGTAGTCGAAGAGGTTGTCCCCGGCGATGACGAGCAGGTCGTCGTCGATGTCCGTGCGCTCCTGCACGAAGCGAATGTCGCCGATCGCTCCCAGCCGGTCGTCGTTCGACATCGTCCCGTCGTCGTGGACGACCACGTCCCTCCCCTCCGCCCAGCGCTCGAACTGCGGCGCGAACCGCGCGTTCGAGACGAGATGGACGTCGCCGATGCCGGCCTCTCGGATCTTGTCCAGGATCCAGTCGACCATCGGCCGCCCGCCCACCGGCAGCAACTGCTTGGGGACGCTGTCGGTGAGCGGGCGCAGCCGGGTGGCGTATCCGGCCGCCAGGACGAGAGCTCTCAGGTGCCCTCGTCCCAGGAGGCGAGATAGCGCGCCTGTTCCTCCGTGAGCGTGTCGATCTCCACGCCCATCGTCTCGAGCTTGAGCCGGGCGATCTCCTTGTCGATGTCGGCCGGCACCGGGTACACCTTGCGATCGAGCTCGCCGGCGTGCTGCACCGCGTACTCGACGCCGAGCGCCTGGTTGGCGAACGACATGTCCATGACGAGCGCCGGATGGCCCTCGGCGGCGGCGAGGTTGACGAGCCGCCCGTCCGCGACGAGGTACACCCGTTGGCCGCCCGACATCGTGAACTCCTCGACGAACTCGCGCGCCATGCGCGTCTCGACCGCGAGCTCACGCAGCGCCGGGATGTCGATCTCGACGTTGAAGTGACCCGTGTTGGAGAGGATCGCGCCGTCCTTCATCAGCTCCATGTGCTGCTTCGCGATGACGTGCTTGTCGCCGGTCGCGGTGCAGAAGATGTCGCCGACTGCGGCGGCCCGCTCCATGCTCATGACCTCGAAGCCGTCCATGGAGGCCTCGAGCGCCCGCAGCGGATCGACCTCGGTGACGATGACCAACGCGCCCATGCCGCGTGCGCGCGAGGCGACGCCGCGTCCGACCCAGCCGTACCCGGCGACGACGAACTTCTTGCCGGCGAGGAGGACGTTCGTCGCACGGATGATCCCGTCGACGGTCGACTGGCCGGTGCCGTAGCGGTTGTCGAAGAGGTGCTTCGTCTGCGCCTCGTTGACGGCGATGATCGGGAAGCCGAGCTTGCCCTCCGCCTCGAGCGCCTTCAGCCGGATGACGCCGGTCGTCGTCTCCTCCGTGCCGGCGATGATGTCGCCGAGCTGCTCGCGCCGGGCGGAGTGGAGCACGCCGATCACGTCGGCGCCGTCGTCCATCGTCAGGTGCGGCTTGTGGTCGACGGCAGCCTCGATGTGCGAGTAGTACGTGTCGTGATCCTCGCCCTTGATGGCGAAGACCGAGATGTCGTACTCCTCGACGAGCGCCGCCGCGACGTCGTCCTGCGTCGAGAGCGGATTGGAGGCGCACAGCACGACGTCCGCGCCGCCCGCCTTCAGCGTGCGCATGAGGTTCGCGGTCTCGGTCGTGACGTGCAGGCACGCCGCGATGCGATGGCCGTTCAACGGCTGCTCGCGCTCGAAGCGCTCGCGGATCGCGGCGAGCACCGGCATCTGCCGGTCGGCCCACTCGATGCGGCGCTTGCCCTCGCCTGCGAGCGCGAGGTCCTTCACGTCGTAGCGTTTCGTCGTTGCCATTCGGTCCTTTCGTTATGCGGCCTGAAGAAGTTTCTCGTGCTTGCGCTGCTCCCACTCCACCCACGCGAGGTCGTCCGCGCCCGCGAGCCACCCGTCGACCGCACGCCGCAGCTCCGGCTCGCGGCGCAGCCGCGCCGCGAACGCGATCTCGGCGAGGTCGACCCCGAATCGGCGCCTGAGCTCGGCGAGCGAGCGGAGCTGGTTCAGCTCCCGCAGGCCGTACCGGCGGTAGCCGGCGTCGGTCCGATCCGGGACGACGAGGCCGACGCGCTCGAGGTACCGGAGCATCCGGGGCGACCAGCCCGTGCGAGCAGCGGCCTCGGAGACCTGGGTTCCATCCATCGGGCCAACCCTAACACATTCGTGTCAAGGTTGGCTCGTACCGGCGCGGCCGTACTTGTCCTCGAGCCGGACGACGTCGTCGAGCTGGGGCGTCGAGACCTCGATGATGGTCGTGTCCTCGATCGCCGTCACACGGTGGACGGTGCCGGGCCGGTACCGGAAGCAGGCGCCGGCCGAGACGACCTCGGTCTTGAGGACGGCGTTGCCCGTCTCCCCCAGCTCGAGCTTCGCGCGCCCGCTCTCGACGTACCAGCTCTCGTCCTTCTCCCGGTGGAACTGGAGGCTGAGCGAGTGGCCCGCCCGGACGAACAGCACCTTCCCGACATACGCGTCCGCGTGCGCCCAGATGAGCTCCCAGCCCCAGGGCTTCTCCACCCGGCGAGGCTCGAAGGCCCACCGGTCGAGCCCTTCGTAGTTCGGGCCGTCGACGCTCACGGTTGTCTCTGCGGCTTCCAGTCGGGGTGGTCGGCCATGAACGCCTCGGCGCGGCGAAGGTCCTTCGGAGTATTGACGGTGAGCCAGACGCCGTCGTGGCGGTAGCCGCGCAGCTTTCCCTCGGCGGCGAGCTCGGGGAACGTCGTCAGCTCGTGGTCGCCACGCTCGGGCAGGCGGCTGATCGCCTCGTCGCCGAGCACGTACACGCCGGAGTTGACCCAGTCGGGCAGGAGCGGCGCCTCGCGGAAGCCCGAGATGCTGCCGTCGTCCTCGATCGCGACGACACCGAACGGAGAGCGCACCTGCGAGACGACGATGGTGGCAGCCCCGCCGCCGCGCGTGTGCGCGTCGAACAGCGCTGCGAAGTCGACGTCGAGCAGCTCGTCGCCGTTGAGCGCGAGCACCGCGCCGTCCTCCTGACGACGCGACGCGGCGAGGCGCAGGCCTCCGCCGCGGCCGAGCGGCTCGTGCTCTCCCACCGGCTCGATCTCTGCGCCGAGCCCGACGAGCGCGTTCACGAACGCGTCCTCCTGCCCGGCGCGGCAGGCGACGATGACGCGCGTGACGCCGGCGGCCACGAGGCGGCCCACCGTGTACTCGGCGAGCGGGAACCCCGCGACCGAGACGAGCGGCTTCGGCAGGCCGTGCGCGGCCTCGCCCATGCGCTCGGCCTTTCCACCCGCGAGAAGGAGAGCTTCCATCAGCCGCCGACAGGGGAGGCGTGCCGCGGGCGGCCGATCCCCTCGTATGCGAACCCGGCCGCCAGCGTGGCTTCCGGATCGAGGAGGTTGCGGCCGTCGATGATGAGCGGGCGCGCCATCGCGTCCCGAATCTCGGGCGACGCGAGCGTCGCGAGCTCGGGCCACTCGGTGACGATCACTGCCGCATCGGCGTCGCGCACCGCGTCGAGCACCGTGTCGCAGAGCTCGATGCCGGTGAAGTCTGCGGGCTGCGCGACGGGATCCCACGCGCGCACCGTCGCCCCCTCGGCAAGCAGCCGGTAGGCGATGACGCGGCTGGGAGCCTCGCGCATGTCGTCCGTGTTCGGCTTGAACGCGAGACCGAGCAGCGCGATCTTCTTCCCGCGCAGCGCGCCGAGGTGCTTCTGCAGCTTCTGCACGACCCTGCGCTTCTGCAGCTCGTTCACCTCCCAAACCGCATGGAGGAGCATGAACGGGTAGCCCTCGTTGCCCGCGAGTTGTTTGAGTGCTGACACATCTTTGGGAAAACAGTTATGTAGGGCCAAACCACCGGTCGTCACGAAGGTGTGCGCGGGCGGGACATCCATCGAATACACGTATCCGTCGTATCGACGGCGCGTGACGTCGACGACGCGCACCCACGCCGCGTTGTCTGCCTTGCGATAGCCCGTGGGTGCGATCCGCCTGGCCTGCCGAGCGATCGAGCTGCGGATGGCCTCGTGGTCGCGAGCCGGAACGAAGTCGAGCAGCTGCTCGACCTGATCTGCGCCCGAGATGCGCAACCAGTACGTGTCGCACGTCGACTTGGCCGTCCGGCCGACCCGCATGGAGGCGACGATCCCGAGCTCGCCCAGAAGCCGCAGCATCCCGTCCGCGAGCTCACGGCTCACGGTGCCGTACTCGAGGATGACGCTCGGCCCGCCGTTCACGTACGACCACGAGCCGTCGCCGAGCCACGCCCCGGCGAGCAGAGCCCGCTTGTGCTCCAGCGGCTCGTTCCAGATGTGGTCGGGGATCCTCTGCTCGTAGCAGTTGGATGCCAGCCCGAGCGATCCCGCCCACCACGCGGCGAGCAGTCGCGAGCTGACGGTCACGTTTGCCGCCGTCGCTGCGACTCGGACGGTGGCTTTGACTCCACGAGACCGCCAAAAAGCCGCCACCTCGTCCACGAGCTCTGCTTCATCGGTCGGATGGAAGCTCCAGGTCAGCCTGCGGCGATCGCCGTCTGCGCCGATATGTCCCTCCGCGAGATACAGGCCGACGATGCGCCAGAACTCACGTCCGGCGACGATCGACGCCGGAACATACGTGCCGTTCTTCGCGGTGCCGACATACGCGTCTTCGATCTCGACGTCCAACACCGAGGCTTCGTTGAGCCGCAGAGCGCCGGAGTGGAGAATGTCGTGCGATCGTGCGACGACCCCGCGCGGGTGCGCGAGCTCGGAAATACCGCTCTGGATGCCTGTCGCGCCGATCGCCGCGAGCTCAGATGCGTGGGGCCGCACGATGATCCGCTCCGGCGTGAGGCGTTCATGCCCGAAGGAGCCGACGACATTGAGACGACGAGCGCGAACGCGAGCGCCGGTAGGAGCGCCTTGCGCGAGCGGGACCCAGTCCTCTGTCGTGAGTTCCTCGCCGAGCTTCAACCCCTCGCGAGTGACGAACGGGTGGTCTGGCGTAGCGAGAACGCGCCGACCCATCTTCGTCCGGACCTCGAGGATTTCGCCCGTGTACTCGCGCCGCGTAAGCACGTCCACAGGCAGGAACTCCGGCCCGTCGCCACTCCGATGCCACGACAGGACTTCGAGCTCCTGACCCGGCAGCGTCTCCTCGTACAGCCGCTCGAGCGACACGAGGCGCGTCTCGCCGTCGACACGCGCCAGAACGGTCTCGTCGCCGACGAGACAGCTCCCGCCGAAGCCGATGCCGGCCCGCAGGAAGTGCGGGCCGAGGCGGTGGTCGAGGCCGACGCCCTTCGCGACGTCGACGACGTCGGCGCCGACGAGCTCGCACACGTTCGCGATCTCGTTGATGAAGCTGATGCGCGTGGACAGGAACGCGTTCGCGGCGAGCTTCACGAGCTCGGCCGACGGCACGTCCGTCAGCACGACTTGGCCGTCGATGCCGCGGTGCAGCTCGACGACGCGGTCGGCGTCGGCGGGATCGAACGCGCCGACGACGATCCGGTCGGGGCTCTTGAAGTCGGCCACCGCGCTGCCCTCGGCGAGGAACTCCGGGTTCGAGACGTACCCGACGTTGGAGAGCCCGCGCGCGTCGAGTCGTGCGCGCACGTGCTTGCCCGTCCCGACCGGGACCGTGCTCTTCATCACGACGATCGGGCGCCCCGGCACGTCCACCGGAAGCTCGTCCACGACCGACCAGACGGCGGCGAGGTCGGCGTCCCCGGACGCGGTCGGCGGCGTCCCGACGGCGACGTAGAGGAAGTCGGCGCCGTCGACCGCGTCCGCCACGTCGAGCGTGAAGCGGAGCCGGTCGCGGTTGCGAGCGAGAACGTCCTCGAGCCCGGGCTCGTAGATCGGCACCTCGCCGGCCTGCAGCCGCTCGATCCGCTCCGGCAGGATGTCGCGGATGACGACCTCGTGGCCGAGATCGGCGAAGCACGCGCCGGTGACCAGGCCGACGTAGCCGGCGCCGAACATTCCGATTTTCACCGCGTGAAGCCTAGTGCGCCTTCGCGAAAGGCTGCAGGCCCTTCGCGATGGCGATCATGGTCTCGTTCGAGAGCTCGTCCCGCAACGTGTTCACGACCCAGTAGCTCGCCCCGCCCTGCCGCAGGACGATCATGTGGATGTTCCCGCCCGTTGTGTACAGCCGGTACGTCCGGCCGGCGATGTGCTCGAACGCGGTCGGATGCCGGAGCACGGGCGCGTCCGTCCAGTCGGTCTCGATCACCTGCCAGTAGACGTTCCCGGCTCCGGTCACGAACGTCAGGACGAGCTCGTGGCGATGCGCGACCGGCTTGAAGGCGTGCACACCGTCGAGGGAGGAGAGCCGGGAGCTCTGCTCCACCGTCGTCGGGACGAGGACGCGGAAGGGGACCTTCGAGCGGACCTGCTCGAGCGAGTACGTCGTCAGGCTCGCCTCGCTGCGCACGGCCGGCGCGGTATGCACCGGAGGCGGCGCGACGTGTGCCTGCGGGTTGTTGAGCTCGCCGCTGAAGCTCGAGCCGACGACGACCACCGTCAGTGGGTTCCCCGCCTCCTGCGCGTAGCCGGAGAGCTCCGGTGGGAGCGCCGCGATCGTCGTGTGGGCGCCGAATGCCGTCTTCAGCTCGGCGGCCGCCTGCTTCGCCTGCGCCTGCACCGCGTCGTAGTACACCGTCGTGCCGTAGTAGCCCTGGCTGGGCGCGTCGGCGAGCACGGTCGGCGGCAGCTCCACCGTGTGGAAGCCGGCGACGGAGAGCTTGTACGACGTGTCGCGCGCGAGCCCGGGGATCGTCGTCCCGTTGAGGACGAGCGTCGTGACCTGCGACGCCTTGAGCGCCGGCCGCTTCGGCGCCTTCGGCTTGCGCCCGAGCGCGACGGCGGTCGCCGTCGACGCCTGCTGCACGTCCGGATGGTCGAACGAGTCCACCGCCGTCTGAATGTCGGCCGGCTGCCCGATCAGCTCCGCCCCGCCGATGCCGTACGGCTGGAGGTTCTGCAGATTGATGCGGAACAGATGACCCGGCGGAAGCTTGTACGCGAGGCCGGCGTACGACTCGATCTCGGACAGGCTCGGCGCGCACGTCGCACAGCTGCCGCTCCCGATCTCGACGCTGTGCTTCAGCGCCCCGATCAGTTGAGGGATCTGGAAGATGGAGACGCCCGTCGCCAGCCGGTCCTTGAGCGCTTCGACGAACAGCTGCTGCCGCGCGACGCGGTAGAGGTCGCTGTCGGTGTGCCGGAAGCGAACGAAGTCGAGCGCCTGCTGGCCGTCGAGCCGCTGGTAGCCGGGCTCGAGGTTGATCTTCGCGTAGCCGCCGGGGCCGCCGACCGTGTTGATGTAGCGGTGGTCGACGTCGATGTAGATGCCGTGCAGCTTGTTGACGAGCAGCTTGAAGCCGTGGAAGTCGATCGTGATCAGGTAGTTGACGGCGATCCCCGTCAACTTCTCCACCGTGTTCAGCGTCCCCGCCGGGCCGCAGGTCGTGAACGCGGTGTTGATCCGGTCGGTCGTGACCGGCGTCGTCTGGTCGTGGCAGTAGATCGGGACGACGAGGTCGCGCGGGAACGAGAAGAGCGACAACGTGTTCTGCTGCGGATCCGCGCGGACGAGCATGATCGTGTCGGAGCGCGAGCCGGACGCGCCGAACGAATCGACGCCTGCGCGTGCGTCGTAGCCGATGATCAAGGCGGTCGCGGCCTGTGAGGGCGGGACCGTCTGCAGGAACTTCGTCGACTCCTTCACCGCCTTCGAGTGCGGTGCGAGCGCGTTCAGCGTCTGATGCGCGTATAGGTACAGGCCGCCGGCGAGGCCGGCGACGACGACGATCAGCGCGAGCAGGATCCAGCCCAGCACCTGCGCGAGCAGACGCTTCGTCGAACGGCGCGGCGGATCCGGCTGCCGGTAGCGCCGCATCGGCTCGATCGCACTCGGCGGGAGAACGCCGTGACCGTTGCCGTTGACGGCCGCCCCGCGGCCGATTCCTCTCTTCAGCGTCGTCCGCACCGGCGGAGATCAAGGTTAGCGGGTGCGTCTGAAGGTGCTGCGCACCTTCGCTCGGCCGAAAGTGCTGCGCACTTTAAGCCGGTAGAGGGTCCCGCTTCGCGGGAGCGCTCGCGGGCGAAGCCCGCGAGCTCTTGGGGTCGCCGGCGCAGGGATGTTCTGCGCGGGCGGTGGCGGGCTGCGCCCGTCCCCGCCCGCTAGGCCGCCTGCGCGTAAGCCGGCTTCGCCCGGCTTACGCTCCGGCCTAGTTCGCGGCTTGAGGCGGTATGTCTACGGCTGTAAACGTCCCACCGATCCCGACCATCAAGGGCCGGAACGAACGCGCAGCGTTCGAGCCGGCCGCACTAGCGTGCGGGGACGGCGGTAGCCGCCACCGCGCGCGCGGAACCGAACCATCGCCCGACACCCTCAAGAGCTCGGCGGCTTCGCCGCTGAGCGCTCCCGCGAAGCGGGACCCTTCATCGGCCGAAAGTGCGCAGCACTTTCGGCCGCAAAAAAGAAAGGCCCCGGCTGCGGCTCCGGGGCCTTTTCTCGGTTTAGAGGCGCGTACTCCCTGCGTATCGGAGCCCCGGCTGCTGCGGCTCAGTCGGGATTTCCGGTGTCGCTGGGTTGCGGCGACGCGCCCCCTGCAAACCCGCCTAGCGTCCGGCTCGGTTGCAAGGTGATCCGCACTATACGTCCGGTCCCGGGGGGAGTCAAGTAGCTCGGTCAAGTGATTCTCGAAAACGGCTGCTTCACCGGCTCC